>NZ_JBHXPI010000001.1:0-280011 GCF_042718575.1 Streptomyces sp. NPDC058579 | reverse complement strand
GGCTGCTTGTCGACGGTGGCTTCGGGCTTCGCCTCGGTTGCCTCGGGCTGCTTGTCGACGGTGGCTTCGGGCTTCGCCTCGGTTGCCTCGGGCTGCTTGTCGACGGTGGCTTCGGGCTTCGCCTCGGTTGCCTCGGGCTGCTCGGCGACGGTGGCTTCGGGCTTCGCCGCGACTGCCTCGGGCTGTCCGGCGTCGGCGGCTTCCGCCTTCGCTGCGACGGCCTTGGCCTTCTTGGTGGTGGCCGTCTTCGGCTCCGCCTGGGCTGCCTTGGGCTCTTCGGTGACGGCTGCTTCCGGCTTTGCCGCGACGGCCTGGGGCTCCTCGGCAACGACCGGCTCCGCCTCGGCTGCCTCGGGCTCCTCCGCCACGTCGGCGGCGGGCTCGTCGTTCTGCGGCTCCGCCGGGGCGGCGGCTTCCGGCTCGTCCGCCTTGGCGGCAGCCTCGGTTGCCTCGGGCTCGGTGGCGGTGGCCTGCTCGTCTGCAGCGGGCTCCGCCGCCGCGACGACCGGCTCTGCTTCCGCCGGGGCGGCGGCCGCCTCGGTCTCCGGCTCCGCCGAGACCGGCTCGGTCGACGGGGATTCCTCCGCCTGGGCGGTGGTTCCCTCGGCCTTGGCCTCAGCCTCGGCCTCAGCCTCGGCCTCAGCCTCCGGCTCCGCCTCGACCTCGGTCGCAGCTTCGCCCGTCGCCTCGACCGCCTCGGTCTCCGGCTCCGCCGTGACCGGCTCGGTCGACGGGGTCTCCTCCGCCTGGGCGGTGGCTTCCTCCGTCTTGGCCTTGGCCTCCGCCTTGGGCTCGTCCGTCGCCTCGGGCTGCGGCTCCTCCGCGACCTCCGCCGTCGGCGCGACCGGCTTCGCCGGCTCGGTGACGGCCTCGGTCACCTCAACGGCCTCGTCCGCGGCCGCGGACGGCTCCGCCGGCACCGCGACCGGCTCCGCTGCCACCGCAGTCTCCGCCTCCGCCGTTCTCGCCGCCGGGACCTTCGGGTTGTCGAAGGCGGCTGCCACCAGGTCGTCCGCCGCACGCTGGGCCGCGTCCTTCTTCGGGGCCGCCCCGCCCGCCGGAGCCGGCACCGAAGCAGCCACCGCCTCCGTCGCCGGCACCGAAGCGGGCACCGCCTCCGGCACCGAAGCGGCCGCCGGAGCCGACGCCGAAGCGACCGCCCCCGCCGCCACCGGCGCCGTACGGGTCTCTTCCGCACCGGCCTGGGGCGGGACGGAGGTTGCCGGGGAATCAGCGTGCTGTTCCGCGCGATCGCGTCCGAACACCTTGCGCAGCAAGCTCCGAATGCCCATGGGCGAGGCCTTTCGCATGAGTTGAGTGCGGTGAATGTCCGTACTGGGAGGAATCATCCCTGGCCAGGGCGGACACGTAAGGTTAGCGGCCCCGAATGTCGCGCCTTCGGTGGCCCATAATCGACCCTTCCTGGCCCCCGCGCGGCCCGCGCCACGCCCGTGAACGGCCCCCGAAGGAACCTCCGTTCCTGCCCATTCATGCAGCGTTCACTTCCGCGCCGCCCCCGTGCAGATGTGTGCACATAACGTCACCGCCGGACCAATTCCCGACACCATGTCGGGACCAAGGGGCGGCGCACTGTGCGCCGGAGGAGGACCAAGTGCGCAAACTGCTGCCGCTGCTGAGCACCAACCCGCACGGAGGCGGCCGTTCCGCCCTCACCTGCCGGTTCCGCTGTGGTGACGCCTGCTTCCACGAGGTGCCCAACACCAGCGGCAACGAGTACGTCGGCGACGTCATAGCCGGCGTCTACTCCCGCCGTTCCATGATGCGCGCCGCCGCCGTCGTGACCGTCGCCACCGCCGCCGGCAGCGCCGTCGTCGGCTCGGGCGGCTCGCCGGCCGTCGCCGCCCCCGGCGCCGACTCCGACGCCGCCTCCGCCGCCGCCAAGGGCGCCCACCGCCCCGACGGTGCCCGCGGACTGCGCTTCACGCCCGTCGCGCCCAACACCGCCGACAAGGTCACCGTCCCCACCGGCTACGAGCAGAACGTCGTCATCCGCTGGGGCGAGCCCATCCTCCGCGGCGCCCCGGCCTTCGACGCCGACAAGCAGACCGCCGCCGCGCAGGCCGGCCAGTTCGGCTACAACAACGACTTCCTGAGCCTCCTCCCCCTCCACGGGGAGCGGGACCGTCAGCTCCTGGTCGCGAACCACGAGTACACCGACGAGATCCTGATGTTCCGGGGGTACGACGCCGCCAACCCGACCCGCGAGCAGGTCGAGATCGCCTGGGCCGCCCACGGTCTCTCCGTCGTCGTGGTCCAGGAGGAGCGCCGCTCGGGGAAGCTCACGCCCGTCACCCGGCACTCGCTCAACCGCCGCCTCCACACCACCAGCGAGTTCGAGCTGACCGGCCCGGCCGCCGGCTCCGAGCTCCTGAAGACCTCCGTCGACCCGACCGGCCGCAAGGTCCTCGGCACCCTGAACAACTGCGCCGGCGGCACCACCCCGTGGGGCACCACGCTGCACGGCGAGGAGAACTTCAACCAGTACTTCGCCAACGGCTCCAGCGCCACCGACAAGCGCTACGGCGTCGGCACCGGTGCCACCGAGCGCAAGTGGGAGCGGTTCGACAAGCGCTTCGACCTCAAGCAGGAGCCCAACGAGGTCCACCGCCAGGGCTGGGTCGTCGAGCTCGACCCGTACGACCCCCACTCGACCCCGCGCAAGCGCACCGCGCTCGGCCGCTTCAAGCACGAGGCCGCGCAGCCCCGCCTCACCGACGACGGCCGCCCGGTCGTCTACATGGGCGACGACGAGCGCTTCGACTACTTCTACAAGTTCGTCTCCTCGAAGCGGATGAAGAAGGGCAACTCGCGGGCCGCCCGCGAGCACAACCTCACGCTCCTCGACGAGGGCACCCTCTACGTCGCCAAGCTGACCGGCGACAGCCCCGCCGCCCAGATCGACGGCACCGGCAAGCACCCCTCCGACGGCGAGTTCGACGGCTCCGGCGTCTGGATCCCGCTGGCCACCGGCAACGTCTCGCACGTCGAGGGCATGACCGCCGAGGAGGTGTACGTCTTCACCCGCCTCGCCGGTGACAAGGTCGGCGCGACGAAGATGGACCGCCCCGAGGACGTCGAGCCGAGCCCCCGCACCGGCCGCGTCTACGTCGCGCTCACCAACAACACCGACCGCGGCAAGGCCGGCAAGGCTCCCGCCGACGAGGCCAACCCGCGCAACCTGAACAAGCACGGCCAGATCCTGGAGCTCGCCGAGAACTGGGACGACCCGACCTCCGACGGCTTCGCCTGGCGCCTCTTCCTCGTCGCCGGCGACCCGAACGACCCGGCCACGTACTTCGCGGGCTACCCGAAGGAGAAGGTCTCCCAGATCTCCTGCCCCGACAACGTCGCGTTCGACCCGCACGGCAACCTGTGGATCTCCACCGACGGTGCCCAGCTCGGCTCGCACGACGGCCTGTTCGGTGTCGCCACCCAGGGCGAGCGGCGCGGTGAGCTCAAGCAGTTCCTGACCGTCCCCAAGGGCGCCGAGACCTGTGGTCCGATCATCCAGGACCGCCGCGTCATCGTCGCCGTCCAGCACCCGGGCGAGCTCGACGGCGCGTCCGTCGAGAACCCGAAGTCGGAGTGGCCCGACGGACCCGGCAAGATCGTCCGCCCGTCCGTCGTCTCCGTCTGGCGCCGCGACGGCCGCGACATCGGCGTCTGAGTCCCGTCCTGATGAGGCACTCGGTGTGAGGGGCGCTCGCCCCTCACACCGGGCCCGCCCCAAGACCCAAGCCCTCCCTGAACCGTGTGAACTGCTCCTCCGGCTCCCCCGTATACGCCCACGGCACCCACGCCGCCCGCGTTCCGAGCATCCCGAGGACCTCCCGCGCCACCTCCACCTGGCCGGCATAACAGGCCGCGTGCGCCAGGTAGTTGAGGTCCGGCACCTCCTCAGGCGCCACCTCCCCGCCCGGCTCCCGGCCGCCGATCCAGCGCTGGTACGTGCGGCGCAGCTCGTCCACCGCCAGCTCGTGCTTCCAGTGCTGGTCGAACCCGCGCACCGGGCCCCGCCCCAGTGCGCCGTCCGCGATGTAGCGGTACTCCTCCACCCGCGCCACCTGCACCAGGACCGGCAGCGGCGAACCGGGCGGCGCCACGCCCGCCGCGTCCCGCGCGAAGTCGTACATCGCCCCGTGCGTCCCGTGCCAGCGCGCCGACAGGTACCGCATCACCTGCGCGTGACCCTCGGTGTTGTACGGGTCCCGGTGCCGCAGCTCGTCGAACCACTGCCGCAGTTGGCGGCGCGTCACCCCGCCCTCGTACAGCCGCGCCACCGAGAGCAGCGAGACCCACGGCATCGGGTCGGCCGGTGCCGCCTCCGCCGCCCGCAGGCACGCGTCGACCGTCGCGTCGACCCGCCCCCGGTCCACGACCGTGCCGCGACCGGCCGCGATCGCCGTGTCGAAGATCCGTACCACCTCGGTCGCGGCCCGCAGCACCGCCGCGTCCGGGCTGTCGGGCTCGGCCGCCCGCCACGACTCGACCGCCGAACTGCCCGCCGCCGCGTGCGCGAGGAGCCGTACCCGGTGCGTCCGGCGCGCCCAGTCCTCGCCCGTCTCACGCAGCAGGTCCCGTACGCCCTGCCAGCGGCCGATGACGATGTCGTGCCGTGCCACGGTCAGCGCCCGGTCGCCGAAGTCGGGGTCGAAGACGGGCGTGAAGCGGGTCGATCGTGCCGAGCGCGCCGATCGGCGGAGTGCGGCCATCCAGGTCCTCCCTCGGAAGTCGGAAGAAGTCAGAAGCCAGGAGTCGGATATACGAGTTGCCAGTTGCCAGTAGGCAGGAGGCGGAAGTTGGGGCTTGCGTTGCTTCTGCCGCCCGTCAAAAGCCGCCGCGTCAGAAGTCCGTCGACAGCGATTCGTCCGCCCTGCGCGCCCTCGGCGTGCTCGGCGCGAACGGTTCCGCCGCCGCCAGGGCCCGCGCCGCGTCGAGCCGGGCCGGGCGGTAGTACGCGCTGCCACGGCGCCAGTACACGAGCATCGGCACAAGCCCCACCAGCAGACCGCCGAGGCCCACCACCCGTGCCGTCGTCGACAGTTCGCTGAGGGACTCGACGAAGGCCCACAGCATGAACGCCGAGCCGAGAAGCGGCCAGACGCCGCCGATCAGGAAGTTCCGTACGGACGTCAGCAGCATCTTCCGGTACGCGACGACCGCCGCGAGGCCCGCGAGCGCGTAGTAGAACGCGATCAGGAGGCCGATCGCCGAGACCGCGTCCCGCAGGATCCGGTTCATCGAACCTGCGGCCGCCGCCGCGCAGAACATCAGCAGCGCGGCGCCCCCGACGGCGGCGATCGCCACCCACGGGGTGTTCCAGCGGGGGTGCACGGTGCCGAGCGCCGCCGGCATCGTGCGGTCGCGGCCCATCGCGAAGAGCGAGCGGGTCACCTGGATCAGGGTGGTCTCCAGAGTGGCGACCGTCGACAGCAGCACCGCCACGACCAGCAGCTTTCCGCCGACGCCCGGCCAGATCTCCTGGCCGAGGACGGCGAGTATGTTCGCGCCGCCCTGCTGGATCTGGTCGGAGGTCAGGAGCACGTTGACCGCGATCGTGAACGCCTCGAAGAGCAGGAAGACCACGCCGACGCCGATGAGCGCCGCGAGGCCGGCCGTACGGCGGCTGTTGCGGGTCTCCTCGCTGAGGTTGCTGGTGACGTCCCAGCCCCAGTAGTAGAAGGCGGCGATCAGCGCGCCCGAGGCGAAGCCGGCCGGGCCGTCGAAGTGGCCGAAGCCGAGCCAGGACCAGTCGAAGGCGGTCGCGTGCCCCCGATGCACCAGGGCGGCCAGGATGAACGCGACGAGGATGAGCATCTCGACGCCCGACATGAGCAGTTGGGCCCGTACGGTGAGCCGGGCGCCGCCGAGGACGACGAGCAGCATCATCAGGAACCAGCCCGCGCCGACGGCGGCGGCGAGCGGGGTGTTGTCGGCGAGCGAGGGGTCGATCAGGGAGAGCGTCAGGGCTCCGGCGGGCAGCGAACCGGCGACCATGAACACCGTCGCGGAGACGACGAGGGCCCAGCCGGAGAGGAAGCCGAGGAAGGGGTGGAGGGTACGGCCCACCCAGGAGTATCCGGCACCCGCGTTGACGTCGATCCGGCCCAGGCGCGCGTAGGCGAGGACGATGCCGAGCATCGGGATCGCGCAGTACAGCAGCGCCGCGGGACCCGCCAGGCCGACCGCGCCGAAGAGCACGGCCGTGGTGGCGGCCAGGGAGTAGGCGGGCGCACTGCCCGCGACGGCCATGACGATGGTGTCGAAGGTCCCGAGGACATTGGGCTGGAGCCCTCTGCCGGTGGTGGTGCGCATGGCGGATGTCCTTGGGGGGCACGGGAGCGGTGCAGGACGAAGTGACCGTGCTCGTCGAGTGAGTTGTTCGCCGGTTCGGGCACGGATCAAGGTGAATCGAGCGCATCGTAGTCGCCCCGGCGGATTCCGGTAACGGCGGCATGGAGGGTTCCGTTCAGTGACCGCCGGTAAGGGCATCGGTGCGCCCCCGTAGGGGCGTTTGGGTCGATCTTGGGAGGGGAGGAGCGGCCGATCCCGTACGGCTCGCTCCTTCGCGGCTCGGTCCTCCTCCGCTCACTCCTTCGTAGCCGCCGCACGGGGTGTCGCGATCGCCCGTGCCGCGCTCACCTCCTGGCGCAGCGGCGCCAGCGCCCCCTCCTCGTCGCCGGTCAGTTCGGCCCGTACCTCCACCAGCACGTCCGTGCCGCGCAGTCCGTCCGCGAGCTCCCGCAACTGCTGCTCCACGGCTTCCACTTCCGCCGGGTCGGGCGGCGGGGCGCCGTGGTTCACGCGGACCCGGGCGGCGGTCGTCGCGTCGACGATCCGTTCCACGGCGACGACAAGCGGCCACCAGGCGGAGGCGACCGTGCCGGTCGGCGGCGGTTCGGTGAGGGCGCGCTGGAACTCGGAGCGTACGGCCGACAGGTCGCGGTACAGCTTGCGCCGGGCCCGCACCCGGGCGGCCGGGTCCTCCTCCTCGGGCGCGCAGAACGCCTGGGCCACGTAAGCGGCCGTGTCGGCGACGGAGTCGGCGAGCCGGTCGCCGATGCGGCTGTGCCAGGACTCGGGCCAGAGGAGGTAACCGGCGATCAGCGCGATCCCGCAGCCGATGAGGGAGTCGTAGAGCCGGGGCAGGACCAGGTCGAAGCCCTGCTGGTTGAGGAGGTCGGAGAGCAGCAGGATGACGGGGGTGATCGCCGCGGTCTGGAAGGCGTACCCCTTCGCGGAGAAGGCGGGGATCAGCCCGGCGAGCACGAACATCACCGGTACGTCCCACCAGCCGCGCGGCACCTCGGAGAGGACGAGCGCGGCGGTGACGAGGCCGATGGCCGTACCGAACGCGCGCAGCACGGCCCGGGAGAAGACGGAGCCGAAGTCGGGCTTCATGACGAAGGTGACGGTGAGGGCGACCCAGTACGAGCGGGGTACGTCGATCAGCGAGACCAGCGCCTGGGCGAGGCCGATGCAGAGCGCGAGCCGCAGTCCGTACCGCCAGGATGCCTCGGAGAACAGCACGCCCCGGGCGACTCGGCGGACCCGGACCCGCAGGGCGGCGGGGCGGCCGAGCCGGTCGTCCACGTTGAACGGGTTGGGCTCCGCGCTGTGGACGACGGTCGCCGCGTGGCGCAGCGCGTGGTCGACGGCCTTCTCGGCGGGCCGGGTCGCCTGGGGGAGGTCCAGGACGGGGGTGCCGGTGCGGCCCTCCTCGACGGCGTCGGCGAGGTCACGCACGGCGGCGGGGATCGCGGGCGGCAGCGGGCGGTGGAAGCGGACGGCGGCGATGTGCGCGGCCGGGGCGGCTTCCACGAGCGGGATGACGGCGTTGAGCTGGGCGAGCAGCCGGACGAGGATCGGCGCGCGGCCGTGCTCGCGGGCGCGGCGGGCGAGGACGAGGTCGTACGCCTGGTTGAGCGAGGTGGTGACGGCCTGGCGCCGCTCCTCGTACGCGGGTGTCGTTCCGGCGGCTTCGAGGACGTCGGCGACGGCCCGGTAGGTGCCGGCCACGGCCGTCCGCTCGGGGGCGAGGCCGCGCAGCGGCCAGCCGAGCAGGGTCAGGACGAGGACGACGGCGCCGCCGAGGGCCAGCAGGAGCGGCGGCTTCCACCAGGGCTCGGGCATCGGGAGCCCGGCGCCGACGACCGCGTTGAGGAGCAGGAGCAGCCCGGACACGGAGGCGACCGCGCCGATCGAGGAGATCATCCCGGAGACGAGCGCGATGAGCGTGAGCACGACGACGGCCGGCCAGCCGTAGCCGTACACGAGGCTGCCGAGGGTGACGCCGAGGGCGCCGAAGAGCTGGGGGACGGCGATGTTGTAGAACCGCATCCGGTACGCGTCGGCGGTGTCCCCGATGACCCCGGAGAGCGCGCCCATGGAGACCAGGGCCCCGTAGACGGGCTCGTCGACGACGAGGCCCACGGCGAGCGGCGCGGACAGCGCGACGGAGGCACGTGCGACGGCCGCCCACGGAATCGGCGCGGGCGCCGGCCGCAGGCCTGCGGTGAGCCAGGTGGGCGGGGTGAGGCGTCCGGGGCGTGCCATGGGGTCACGGTACGCGGGCGGTGCGCGGGTTATGGCGGTTCGCCCCGAGTTGGGGGCAGCCGTTCCCGTAGGTCTCGTAGGTCTCGTTGCGGGAGCGGGGGCCGTCAGTTGCGGTAGCCCTCCACCTCCGCCGCCGGGCGGACGGCGGCTGTGTCCGGGTCCTCGCCGAACTCGGTCTTCGCGCGGCGCTGGCGCAACAGGTCCCACGCCTGGTCCAGTTGGACCTCCAGCTCGGCGAGGCGGGTCAGCTCCTCCGGGAGGAGGCCGCCCATCCGCTGCCGCAGCGCCCGCTCCTCCTCGACGAGGGTGCCGATGTTCGCCAGGATCTGCTGGTCGTCGTGCACGTGGTCCATAAGTCCAGCGTGGCCGATCAGCGGCCCGCATGCAGGTCGAGAGCGGTCAGTACGGCCCGGTGGTCCGAGCCCCGCAGGTCGAGGAAGCGGGCTCCGCGCACCCGGAAGTCGTCGCTGACCAGCACGTGGTCGATCTGGACGTACGGCGGCAGGGGCAGCTCGCGCGGCCAGGTCGGGGTCCGGGCGGCGCCCGCGAGGCGGGCCGCGTCGTGGAGCCGGCCCGTGTCGAGGACGGCGCGGAAGGCGGCGTGGTCCTGCGAGGCGTTGAAGTCGCCGGCGATCAGCACCGGGCCGCCCGCGCGGTGCGCGGCGCCCGCGAAGTCCGCCACCCGCCCCAGCTCGCGCTGCCACGCCCCGACCTGCCGGGGGATCGGCGGCAGCGGGTGCGCGAGGCGCAGTTCGACGCTCCGGCCCCCGATCAGGGCCGTGGCGCCCGGCATGCCCATCGCCGCCGGGATCGGGGGCCGTGCGGTCAGCGGGTACGCGCTGAGGATCACCGAGCCCGTCGAGCCCTCGCCGTCCACCACGGCCCGGTGCGGGAGGCTCGCGCCAAGGGCTCCGGTGAGGGTGCGGACGCACGCGGGGTCGCACTCCGAGACGTACACGAGCTGCGGTCGCTCCCGCCGGGCCGCCTCGACGAGCGCGTCCGTCGCCTCGCCGAACTCGACGTTCGCCGCGAGCACCCGCAGCCGCTCGACGACCGGGCCGCGGGCGGTCGTGGTGTCCGGGCCGTACGGGAGCGTGAACCAGGCGGTCAGCAGGAGGACGAGCACCGACCAGGCGGCAAGCAGGCGGCGCCGGGCCGTCAGGGCGAGCAGGGCCGCGAGCGCGGCCGGGACGGTGAGCCAGGGCAGGAACGACAGCGCCTGCGGTACGGGGGTCAGCGCGTCGGTGTCGAGGAGCCGGCAGCCGGTGACCACCGTCGGCACGGCCACGAGCAGACCGGCGGCCCAGGCGGCGACGCGGCGCCTGGGCCGGGGGGTCGTCGGGGCGGGTTCGGGCACGGAGGACGGGTGAGCTGCCAGGAGTTGCTCCACTCCGTCAGTGTCGCAGTCAGTGTCGCAGCGCCTGGGCCACCTCGGCCGTCGTCGTGCCCGACAGGGTGCGGTTGCTGCGCGCCGTACCGGTCTTGGACTTGCCCGGCTCGACCCCGTCGATGTTCAGGACGACGGCGTCGAGCAGGTTCCCGCCGTCGTCACGGAAGTTGACCATGACGGTGTAGTCGGCGTTCTTGTCCTGCGGGTTGGTCGCGGTGATCTCGGCCGTGGTCCGGTCGCCGTCCGTCTCGGTGGCGCCCGCCTTCACCTCTTCGGTGGCGTTCACCCCGTCCTTGACCTGGTTCATCTTCTCCTCGGCGGCCGAGGCCACGGCCGCCGTCGCCGAGGAGACGATGTCGCCCGCCTTCTGCTTGTCCTCCTCGGTGCAGCCGGTGACGGCCAGGGCGAGGAGGACGGCGGCAGTGGTGGCGAGGGCTCGGGTGCGGGTGGGGATACGCGTCACACCTTGTCCCTGTCCTTGCCGAAGGAGGTGTCGTCCGTGGCCAGGGCCCAGATCACGAAGATCGAGATGGCCATGGAGAACAGCGCCCACCACGGGTGGTACGGCAGGAACATGAACTGGGCGATGACGTTCAGGGAGGCAAGGGTGATGCCGCCCACCCGCCCCCACTCGGAGCCCTTGAGGATCCCGGCGCCGGCGGCGGCGACGAGGATGCCGAGGATCAGATGGACCCAGCCCCAGCCGGTCAGGTCCCACTTGAAGACGTAGTCGCCTACGCGCTGGTAGACGTCGTCCTCGGCGATCGCGGCGATGCCCTGGAGGATGTCCAGGACGCCGATGACCAGCATGAGGACACCGGCGAACATGGTGCCGCCGGACGCCCAAGCGCCGCCGGAACCGGTGTTCTGTCTGCGGGGAGGTGCGGTGTTCTGGCTCATGGGCCCATCGTCCGGGCGCTCTCCCGGGAGCGACCTGTTCAGCTGGGCCGAACGAGTGAGTCGAGGAAGGCCGTGAGCGCCGCGTCGAACTCCTCCGGCCGCTCCAGGTTCGGCATGTGCGCCGCCCGCTCGACGACCACGAGCGTGGAGTGCGGCAGCGCCGCGTGCATCGCCTCCGCGTCCGCGACCGGCGTGAACGCGTCGTCCCGGCCGACCACCACAAGGGCCGGTACGGAGACGGTGGTGAGCAGCGCGCGGTAGTCCGGGCGCGCGGCGCGGCCGCGCAGCGCCGCCGCCGCGCCCTCCGGGTCGGTGCCGAGCATCATCCGGTGGACGTGGGGCGCTGCGTGCGTGTTGTACGGGGCGACCATCCGGTCCAAGACCTCGTCGGCGTACCCCCGCATGCCCTCGCGGACGAGCCGCTCGGCCATCGCGTACCGGCCCGCCCTGCCCTCCTCGGTCTCGGCGGCGGGGAAGGTGTCGGCGAGGACCAGGCCGCGGATCCGGCCGGGGCAGAGGCGGTAGCACTCCATGACGATCTGGCCGCCCATGGAGAGCCCGCCGAGCACGAACTCCTCGACGCCCAGGTGGTCCAGGAGCGCGGCGAGGTCGCCTGCGAAGACGGAGAGCGGGGTGGTGCCGGGGACGACGGTGGTGGCGCCGTAGCCGCGCAGGTCGGGGGCGACGACGCGGTGCGTGGCCGAGAAGCGGTCGATCTGGTGCCGCCACATCGAGCGGTCGAAGGGATGGCCGTGGACCAGGACGAGCGCGGGGCCTGAGCCCTGGGGACCATGGGGCCCCTGGTCCTCGTAGCCGATCGTGAGTCCGTTGATCTCTGCGGAAGGCATGGTCAGAGGCTAGGCAGAGGCTCGTCCTCGGTGCAATGAGATCCTTTGCTCTCGGTGCAATGAAGTGCGATGAGCTTCATGCGAGGGAGGCACAGCGGTGGAGGAGTACCGGCGGATCGCCGATCTGTTCGCGCGGCGGATCGCGGACGGGCGGCTGCGCCCCGGCGACCGGCTGCCCCCGCAGCGGGTGCTCGCGCGCCGCCACCGGATCGCCAACTCCACGGCGATCCGGGTGTACGGAGAGCTCGCGCGGCGCGGTCTGGTCGTCGGCGAGGTGGGGCGCGGGACGTTCGTACGCGCGGCTCCGCCGCCGCCGGGCGCCGCGCTCGCGCTCGCCGAGGCGACCGGGGACGCGCCGGTCGACCTCCAGCTCAACTACCCGGTGGCGGAAGGGCAGTCGGAGCTGATGGCGCGGGCGCTCACGGCGCTCGCCCGCGCCGACGTCCTGGGCGAGGAGACCAGCCGTCCGGCGGCGGCCACCGGTACGGCGGAGGCGCGGGCCGCCGCCGCGCGGGTCCTCGCGCGGCCGGGCTGGGCGCCCGACCCCGACCGGGTGCTCTTCGCGGGCAACGGCCGCCAGGCCATCGCGGCGGCGCTCTCCGCGCTCGTACCGCCCGGCGGCTCGCTGGGCATCGAGGCGTTGACGTATCCGCTGGTCAAGACGGTGGCGGAGCGACTCGGGGTACGGCTTGTGCCGATCGGGCTCGACGGGGAGGGGATGCGGCCGGACGCGCTGGCGGCGGCCCACCGCACGGGCCCGCTCTCCGCCGTGTACGTCCAGCCGACCCTGCACAACCCGCTCTCCCTGACGGCGAGTCCGGGGCGAAGGGCCGAACTGGCGGACGTGCTGCGGGAGTCGGGGCTCACCGCGATCGAGGACACCACCTGGGCGTTCCTCGTCCCGGACGCCCCCGCGCCGCTCGCCGCGCACGCCCCGGAGCGCGTGGTGCTCGTGGACAGCCTCTCCAAGCGCCTCGCGCCCGGGCTCACCGTCGGCCACCTGGTCGCGCCGGAACCTTCCATGGTCGAGGACCTCGCGCGGGCGCTGCGCTCGGGCGCGTGGACGGCGGGCGGGCTCGCGCTCGCGGCGGCGACGCGGTGGGCGGCGGACGGCACGGTCGACGCGCTCGTGGCGGCGAAGCGCGCGGACGCGGCGGCCCGGCACGCGCTGGTGCTGCGGCACTTGGGCCCGTACCGGATCCGTACCTCGCCGCACGCGTACTACTGCTGGTGGGAGCTGCCGGCGCCCTGGCGCGCGGAGACCTTCGTGGCCGCGGCGGCGGAGCGTGGCATCGCCCTGACCCCGGGCCCCTCGTTCGCGGTCGACGGCGGGCGCGGGGGTGGAGGCGTGGGCAGGCCGGCATCGCGGCGCGGGCTCGCGCGGGGCGCGGCGGACGCGGTCCGGGTGGGCCTTGCGTCGCCTCCGCTCCCGGTCCTGGCGGGGGCGCTCGCGCGCCTTGCGGAGCTGGTGGAGCGGGGTCCGGACGGGAGCGG
This sequence comes from Streptomyces sp. NPDC058579, assembly GCF_042718575.1. NCBI lineage: Bacteria > Bacillati > Actinomycetota > Actinomycetes > Kitasatosporales > Streptomycetaceae > Streptomyces > Streptomyces sp. NPDC058579. The sequence continues at coordinate 266,802 of NZ_JBHXPI010000001.1, read as the reverse complement.
GCTGCGGCACGAGTAGTTCGGGGCTGCGGGAGGCAATTCGGGTTGCGGGAGGGATCCTGGATATCTAATATCCAGGATATGAGGATGAACGAGGGCGTCGAGTGGGCGCTGCACAGCTGTCTCAACCTCGCCTGGATCGGGCCGGATCGGGCGGTGACGGCGGCGCGTCTCGCCGCGTACCACGAGCTGCCCGCGGCCTACCTCAACAAGCAGCTCCAGGCGCTCACCCGGGCCGGCATCCTCAGCTCCACCTCCGGGCCCAAGGGCGGCTTCCGGCTGGCGCGACCGCTGGACCGGATCACCCTGATGGACGTCGTCACGGCGATCGAGGGCCCGGACGAGGCGTTCCGCTGCGGCGAGATCCGGCAACAGGGCCCGGGCGCGGGCCCGCCGGACGCGTACGCCGCCGAGTGCGCGATCGCGGGCGCGATGGGCGCCGCGGAGCTGGCCTGGCGCCGGGAACTGGCGGCCCGAACGCTGGACGGCGTACGGGAACAGGCGGAACGCCAGGCGCCGTCCGCCCCGGACACCATCCGCCGCTGGTTCGCGAACGTCTGAGCGGCATCCGCGCGCCGCTTGAGTGCCGCTTGAGCGCCGTGCTCCACCCCGGCCGCCTGCCCGGCGGCCCCACTCTCCGGAAGGAAGCACACCTCATGACCACAGGTACGACCACCACTCCGGCCACCGACCAGCGCACCATCACCAACCCCGGCACCCTCCACGACCCGTCCCCCTTCGGCTACAGCCACGCCGTCTCCGCGCCCGGCGAACTCGTCTTCATCGGCGGCCAGTACGCCTCCGACGCGACCGGCGCGCCCGTCCCCGGGGACTTCGCCGCCCAGGTCGAGCTGGCCTTCACCAACCTCCGGCTCGCCCTCGAAGGCGCCGGGCTCGGCTTCGAGCACGTCGTGCGCCTCGGCTCGTACATCGTCGATCACGACCTCGCGAAGCTGGAGGTCCTCGGCAAGGCGCTGCACGGGGCGTTCGGTGACCGGCTGCCCGCGCAGACGCTCAGCGGCGTGGCGGCGCTCGCGCTGCCCGGGATGCTCTTCGAGATCGACGCGGTCGCGGTACGGCCCACGAGCTGAGCCGTCGGTCCGTCGGTCCGTCGGTCTGTCGGTCTGTCGGTCCGTCCGTCGTCCGGTTGCGGGGGCGGGCGCTCCGGGTGTGCCCTTGAGGGTGAGGGGGCGAGCACGAAGGAGCGCCTGCCATGGCCGCACACGCAGCGGTACCGACGCGACGGCAGTTCAGCACCCACGGCCTGGTCCTGCCCATGATGCTGGGCCTCTCCTACGGCATCTACGCCGCCGCCATCCAGCGCTCCGGAGGCGTTATCAACTGGGGCGAGGTCCTGCTCGGAGTGGTCTGCGGGGTCGTCCTCGCGGGAGGTGTGTACGCGCTGCGGACGTGGGGCCGCGGCCTGTTCCGCGAAGTGCGCGCGGCGGCCTGGGGGGCGCTCGCCGGCTGCGCGATCGGCTTCCTGTTCAGCCTGTCCGACGTGAGCATCCTGTCCGCGGTGGTTCTCGGCCTGATCGTGGGGGCGGCCATCGGCGTCTCCGCGTTCTATCTCATCTACACGCACGAGCCCTAGGCGCGTGGCGTAGGAGCGCCATCCCGGGCGCCGCCCCGACGGCCGGGCCGCCTCCGCTGCGCGGCCGTCGGGGGGCGCTGGTCAGGCCTGATGTGAGCCCAACCGGCACTCCCCCCGCCCCGACGCACACGCGTTCCCCCTGGCATCCCGGCGGGAACCGTCGGAGACTGGTCGGAGCGGGCCCGCACCCGGCAAGCGGCCCCGTACCCGGCAGCGGGAGGGACAGCGGATGACCGACCTCGCCATCGAGACCGAGGGCCTGGTCAAGGTCTTCGGCACGAACCGTGCCGTCGACGGGATCGACCTGCGCGTACCGGCCGGCACGGTCTACGGCGTCCTCGGCCCCAACGGCGCCGGCAAGACGACGGCCGTCAAGATGCTCGCGACCCTGCTGCGCCCCGACGGCGGCCGGGCCCGCGTCTTCGGCCACGACGTCGTCAAGGACGCCGACACCGTGCGCGGGCGCGTCAGCCTCACCGGCCAGTACGCCTCCGTCGACGAGGACCTCACCGGCACCGAGAACCTCGTCCTGCTCGCCAGGCTCCTCGGCCACACCCGCCCCGCCGCCCGCGAACGCTCCGGGCAGCTCCTGGAGGCGTTCGGGCTCGCGGAGGCGGCCGACAAGCAGATCAAGAACTACTCGGGCGGCATGCGGCGCCGTATCGACATCGCCGCGTCCATCCTCAACACCCCCGACCTGCTCTTCCTCGACGAACCGACCACCGGCCTCGACCCGCGCTCCCGCAACCAGGTCTGGGACATCGTCCGCGCCGTGGTCGCCCAGGGCACCACGGTCCTGCTCACCACCCAGTACCTGGACGAGGCGGACCAGCTGGCCTCCCGTATCGCCGTCATCGACCACGGCAAGGTCATCGCGGAGGGCACGAAGGGCGAGCTGAAGGCGTCCGTGGGCTCGGGCTCCGTGCACGTACGGCTCCGGGACCCCGAGCAGCGCCCGGAGGCCGAGCGGGTCCTCCGGGAGGCCCTCAAGGCCACCGTGCAGCTCGACCCGGACCCGGTCGCGCTCACCGCCACCGTGAACGGTCACGGCACGGACCTGGGCGCCGCCGAGCAGGCGGCCCGGGCCCTGTCGGAGCTGGCGCGGGCGGGCATCACGGTCGACAACTTCGGGCTCGGTCAGCCCAGCCTCGACGAGGTCTTCCTGGCGCTGACGGACAGGAAAGGAACGGCGGCATGACCACCGTCACCACCGGCAAGGACGCGCAGGCCACCGACACCCTCGACTTCGTCGCCCCGAAGGCGGACGAGCTCGCGGCGCTGCTCGTCGGGCAGTCCCGCCCGCCACGCCCCAGCGCGCTCTCCGCGTCGCTGACCTTCGGCTGGCGGGCCATGCTGAAGATCAAGCACGTGCCGGAGCAGCTGTTCGACGTGACGGCCTTCCCGATCATGATGGTGCTGATGTACACGTACCTCTTCGGGGGCGCGCTGGCCGGCTCGGTCTCGGCGTACATCCAGTTCCTGCTGCCGGGCATCCTCGTGATGAGCGTCGTGATGATCACGATGTACACGGGTGTCTCGGTCAACACGGACATCGAGAAGGGCGTCTTCGACCGGTTCCGTACGCTGCCGATCTGGCGGCCCGCGCCGATGGTCGGCTATCTCCTCGGCGACGTGGTGCGCTATCTGATCGCCTCTGCGGTGATGCTCACCGTCGGCATGATCATCGGCTACCGCGCGGAGGGCGGAGTGGTCGGCGTGCTGCTCGGTGTCGCGCTGCTCGTGGTCTTCTCGTTCGCGTTCTCGTGGATCTGGACCATGTTCGGGCTGCTGCTGCGCAGCGAGAAGTCCGTCATGGGCGTCAGCATGATGGTGATCTTCCCGCTGACGTTCCTGTCCAACGTCTTCGTCGACCCGAAGACGATGCCCGGCTGGCTGCAGGCCTTCGTGAACAACAGCCCGGTGTCGCATCTCGCGACGGCGGTACGGGAGTTGATGGCCGGGAACTGGCCGGCGGCGGACATCGCCTGGTCGCTCGGGTGGTCGGCGCTGCTGGTGGTGGTCTTCGGCGCGATCACGATGCGGCTCTACAACCGCAAGTGAGCACCGGCCTCGGTCATTTCCCGCGCGGAGTGGTCTGCTGGACCGCCCAGCGGTTGCCGTCGGGGTCGGCGAAGTAGACGAAGGAGCCCCACGGCTGGTCGTCGATCGGGCTGACCTCGATGCCGCGCTTGGTGAGGTCGGCGTGGGCCTCCTCGATGTCGGTGACGACGACCTGCATGTTGTCGAGGGAGCCCGGCGCCATCTCCGTGATGCCCTTGCCGAAGGCGATCGAGCAGGCCGAGCCGGGCGGGGTCATCTGGACGAAACGGATGTCGTCGCTGACCGGGATGTCGTGGTCGGCGTTGAACCCCACCTGCTCGTAGAAGGCCTTGGCCCGGTCGATGTCGGTGACGGGCACGCCGATCAGTTCCAGCTTGATGTCCATGAGGGCATCATGCTCCCGCGGCGCCCTCGCCGCACGGCAAACCCGTCACCCGCGCCCGCGACTTCTCAGAGCTGCTCGCCCCGGACCACGACCACCGGACACGGCGCGTGCTGGGCCACGTTGGTGGAGACGGAGCCCAGGACCGCCGCCTTGAAGCCCGCGTAACCGCGGTCGCCGACGACCAGCAGGGACGCGCCCTTGGCCTGGTCGATCAGGGCCTGGGCCGGGTTGCCGCTGACGACCGTGCGGGTGACCGTCGCGGCGATGTCCGGGGCCAGCGCCTCGGCCAGGGACTGGTCCAGGATCTCCTTCGCGAGCCGCTCCGGGTCGAACTCCGGCGGCACTCCGGGCATGAGCGTCGCCCAGGACGCCGGGTACTCCCAGCCGGTCACCGCCTGGAGCTCGTCCCCGGTGAGGGCGGCCTGCCCGGCCGCCCACCGCAGCGCCTTCAGGGACGGCTCCGAACCGTCGACGCCCACCACGATCCTGCCGGTCATGTGGATCTCCGTTCGTTGTGCGGCTCGTCGTACGGCACATCAGCCCTCGACGTCCCCGACGCCCCCAACGTAACAAAGACGGTCAATCCAGGCGCAGGTCGGCGAGCTGCCGCTCGAAGGGCACGACCTCGTCGTCGTCCTCGTCCCCGGCCGGGCCCCGGGCCGCGACCAGGTCGGCGAGTTCGTGCCCGGCGCGGGCGATCCGGGACGGCAGGCCGTCCGTCCACTCGTCGCCGCCGGAACCCCAGTCCTCCGAGGCGGCGTAGACGGCCGTCGGGACGACGAGGGCCCGCAGGTAGGCGAAGAGCGGGCGCAGCGCGTGGTCGAGGACGAGGGAGTGCCGGGCGGTGCCGCCGGTCGCGCCGACGAGGACGGGCTTGCCGGTGAGCGCGGCCGGGTCGATCAGGTCGAAGAAGGACTTGAACAGACCGCTGTACGAGGCGGTGAAGACGGGTGTCACCGCGATCACCCCGTCGGCGTCGGTCACCGCGTCGAGCGCCGCCTGGAGCTGCCCGGAGGGGAAGCCGGTCACGAAGTGCTTCGCGATGTCGACGGCGAGGTCGCGCAGTTCGACCACCTGGACCTCGACGACGTACTCCTGCTCGATCAGCCGCTGCTCGGCCGCCTTGGTGAGGCGGTCGGCGAGCAGCCGGGTGGAGGAGGGCGCGCTGAGTCCGGCGGACACGGCGACGAGCTTCAGGGTCTGCATGGTGTCAGGCCTCCTGCTTCTGCTTCGACTACTTCGACTACTTGGGCTGCTTCTGCTGCTTCTGCTGTACGGCGGGGTGGAGCGGGGCGGTCTCCGGGACGCCGGCGGGCCGCAGGTCGGCGAACTCCTTGCGCAGCACCGGGACGACCTCCTCGCCGAGCAGGTCGAGCTGCTCCAGGACCGTCTTCAGGGGCAGGCCCGCGTGGTCGACCAGGAAGAGCTGGCGCTGGTAGTCGCCGACGTACTCCCGGAAGGACAGGGTGCGTTCGATGACCTCCTGCGGGGAGCCGACGGTCAGCGGGGTCTCGCGGGTGAACTCCTCCAGGGAGGGGCCGTGGCCGTAGACGGGCGCGTTGTCGAAGTACGGGCGGAACTCCCGTACGGCGTCCTGGGAGTTCTTGCGCATGAAGATCTGGCCGCCGAGGCCGACGACGGCCTGCTCGGGGGCGCCGTGGCCGTAGTGCGCGTACCGCTGGCGGTAGAGGCGGACCATCTTCTCGGTGTGCTGCTTGGGCCAGAAGATGTGGTTGGCGAAGAATCCGTCGCCGTAGTACGCGGCCTGCTCGGCGATCTCGGGGGAGCGGATCGAGCCGTGCCAGACGAACGGCGGGACGCCGTCGAGCGGGCGGGGCGTGGCGGTGAAGCCCTGGAGGGCGCTGCGGAACTTGCCCTCCCAGTCGACCACGTCCTCCCTCCACAGCCTGTGGAGGAGCGCGTAGTTCTCGATGGCGAGCGGGATGCCCTGGCGGATGTCCTGCCCGAACCACGGGTAGACGGGACCGGTGTTGCCGCGCCCCATCATCAGGTCCACGCGGCCGTCGGCGAGGTGCTGGAGGGTGGCGTAGTCCTCGGCGATCTTCACCGGGTCGTTGGTGGTGATCAGCGTGGTGGAGGTGGAGAGGATCAGGTTCTCGGTCCGCGCGGCGATGTGCCCGAGGAGGGTGGTCGGGGAGGACGGCACGAAGGGCGGGTTGTGGTGCTCTCCGGTGGCGAAGACGTCGAGCCCGACCTCCTCGGCCTTGAGCGCGATGGCGACGGTGTTCTTGATCCGCTCGTGCTCGCTCTGCGTGCGGCCGGTGGTGGGGTCGGTCGTCACGTCGCCGACGGTGAAGATCCCGAACTGCATCGTGCTCACCTCTCGCTGGGGCGGTTTCCCGGGGCTAGTGGTTGAATCTTAAACCATCACGTGGAACGGCGCACCTGGGTCCGGTATTCCGCGGGGTTCCTCGCCGCCTCCACCGTACCGGATAGCTATCCGTATACCCGGGGCCGCCCGTCGGGGCCCGTCGGGGTCCGCCGGGGTCCGCCGGGCCCGAGGGGCCTCGCCGGGGCTCCCGTAGAGTTCGCCGACGTGAGCACCGTTCCTCCAGCCGCACCGGCCGCACCGGCCGCGATATCGGTCGTCGGGATCGGCGCGGACGGCTGGGACGGCCTTCCCGCGCGGTCCCGCCGCGTTCTCGGCTCCGCCGAGGTACTGATCGGTGGCCCCCGGCAGCTCGATCTGCTGCCCGCCGCCGAGTGCCCCGGTGAGCGGGTCGCCTGGCCCTCGCCGCTGCGGCCCGCCGTGCCGGGACTCCTCGCCGCCCACGAGGGCCGTTCTGTGGCCGTGCTCGCGAGCGGGGACCCGACGTTCTACGGGATCGGGCGCACGCTCGCCGAGACGGTGGGCGCCGAGCGCCTGAACGTCCTGCCGCACCCCTCCTCCGTCTCGTACGCCTGCGCCCGCCTGGGCTGGGCCGGGGAGGCCGTGGAGACGGTCTCGCTGGTGGGCCGGCCCCTCGCGGGGCTCTCCGCCGCCCTGCACGACGGCCGCCGGCTCCTCGTGCTCAGCGCGGACGGCTCGACCCCGGCGGAGGTCGCGGGGCTGCTGCGCGAGAAGGGCTTCGGGGGGACCCGGATGCGGGTCCTGGAGCAGCTCGGCGCGGACCGCGAGCGGACGGTCGAGGCCACGGCGGAGACCTGGCCGCAGGCGGGGCCGGTGGACCCCCTGAACGTGATCGCCCTCGACCTCGTCCGCTCCCCCGGAGCGCCGCGGCTCGGCGCCGTACCCGGTCTGCCGGACGAGGCGTACGAGCACGACGGCCAGCTCACCAAGCGGTACGTCCGCGCGGCGACGCTCGCCGCGCTCGCGCCCGCGCCCGGGGAACTGCTCTGGGACATCGGCGGCGGCTCGGGCTCGATCGGCATCGAGTGGATGCGTACGGACCGTTCCTGCCGGGCGGTCGCGGTGGAGAAGGACCCGGTGCGGGCTGAGCGGATCGCGCGCAACGCCTCCGCGCTCGGCGTCCCGGCGCTCGGTGTCGTCACGGCGGCGGCCCCCGAAGGCCTCGCCGGCCTGCCGGCCCCGGACGCGATCTTCATCGGCGGCGGCCTGACGGCCCCCGGCCTGCTCGACGCCTGCTGGGCGGCGCTGCCCGCGGGCGGGAGGCTGGTCGCGAACACCGTGACGCTGGAGTCCGAGGCGCTGCTCGCGCGGTGGTACGGCGAGCACGGCGGGGAGCTGGTCCGGCTGGCCGTCGCGCAAGCCGTCCCGGTGGGCGGCTTCACCGGCTGGCGGCAGGCGATGCCGGTCACGCAGTGGTCCGTAACGAAAGCAGGAGCTGGAGCATGACCGTCTACTTCATCGGCGCGGGCCCGGGAGCGGCCGACCTGATCACGCTGCGGGGCGCCCGCACGCTGGCGTCCTGCGGGGTGTGCCTGTACGCGGGCTCCCTGGTGCCGCGCGAGCTGCTCGCCGAGTGCCCGCCGGACGCGCGCCTGGTGGACACGGCGGACCTGGACCTGGACCGGATCGAGGCGGAGTTCGTCCGCGCCCACGAGGCGGGCCAGGACGTGGCGCGGCTGCACTCGGGCGACCCGTCGGTCTTCAGCGCGGTGGCGGAGCAGATGCGACGGCTGGACGCGCTGGACATCCCGTACGAGGTCGTGCCGGGCGTCCCGGCCTTCGCGGCGGCAGCGGCCGCGCTCAAGCGCGAGCTGACCGTCCCGACGGTCGGCCAGACCGTGATCCTCACCCGGATCGCCCAGCAGGCGACCCCGATGCCGGAGGGCGAGGACCTGGCGACCCTCGGCCGCAGCGGCGCGCTGCTCGTCCTCCACCTGGCGGCCCGCTACGTCGACCGGGTCGTCGCCGAACTGGAGCCGCACTACGGCACGGACTGCCCGGCCGCGGTCGTGGCGATGGCCAGCCGCCCGGACGAGGTCGTGCTGCGGGGCACCCTGGCGGACATCGCGGAGCAGACGAAGGCGGCGGGGATCACGAAGACGGCGGTCATCCTGGTCGGCCGCACCCTGGCGGCCTCCCAGTTCCGCGACAGCCACCTCTACGACCCGGCCCGCGACCGACACACCTGCTGAACCGACGGAGACCGGGCCCGTGACGGGACCCGGCCTCCGCAAGGCGTCGACTCGACGGGCGGCTCAGGCGTTGGGCCGCTTGCCGTGGTTGGCCTTCTTCTTCTTGCGCGCCCGCCTCTTGTTGCCACGCTTCGCCATGGGACTCCCTTTCAGTAGGGTTTCTACCCTTATGCCCTTCTGTCCTGAAAGCCTAGGTTCGAGGGCAGGGCGGCGCATGTCAGCCGCTGCTGGGCCCCGCCGGTGTCGAGCGGCCGACGACCGTGCCCGCGCGGTCGATGCAGATGACGTCGACCGCGACCGGGGCGCCGCGCAGGACCGCGAGGGCCTCGTCGCGGGAGCGGGTGGCCACCAGGTCGCCCAGGGGGACGCCGGCGGACTCGCAGAGTCGGAGGGCCGCCAGGCCGGTGTTGGCGGCGGCGATCTCCTCGGCCAGGGAGTCGGACGCGCCGCCCGTGCGGGCCAGGTCGGCGAGGAAGGACTTGTCGACCTGGGAGCGGGCGGAGTGGAGGTCCAGGTGGCCCGCGGCCAGCTTGGAGAGCTTGGCGAAGCCGCCGCAGACCGTGAGGCGGTCGACCGGGTGGCGGCGGATGTACTTCAGGACCGCGCCCGCGAAGTCGCCCATGTCGAGCAGGGCGATCTCCGGGAGGTCGTAGAGCGTCGCCACCGTCTTCTCCGAGGTGGAGCCGGTGCAGCCCGCCACGTGCGTGAGGCCCGCCGCGCGCGCCACGTCCACGCCCCGGCGGATCGAGTCGATCCACGCCGAGCAGGAGTACGGGACGACCACGCCCGTCGTGCCGAGGATCGACAGGCCGCCCAGGATCCCGATCCGCGGGTTCCACGTGGAGCGGGCGATCTCCTCGCCGTGGTCGACGGAGACCGTGATCTCCACGTCGCCGCCGCCCCCGTGCGCGGCCGCCACCTCCGCCACGTGCTCGCGCATCATCTGGCGCGGGACGGGGTTGATCGCGGGTTCGCCGACCTCCAGGGGCAGACCGGGCAGCGTGACCGTGCCGACGCCGGGACCGGCCTTGAAGACGACGCCGGAGCCGGCCGGGAGGAGCCGTACCGTCGAGCGGATCAGCGCGCCGTGCGTGACGTCCGGGTCGTCGCCCGCGTCCTTCACGACCGCGGCCATCGCCGCGCCGCCGGACAGCTCCTCCGCCGCGAGCGCGAACGCGGGCCGCTGGCCCTTCGGCAGCGTGATCGTCACCGGGTCGGGGAAGTCGCCGGTGAGCAGCGCCGTGTACGCGGCCGTCGTCGCCGCCGTCGCGCAGGCACCGGTCGTCCAGCCGGGCCGCAGACCGGTGTGCTTGAGTTGGGCGTCACGCCCGCCGCCCGCGCTCACGAAGGGACTCCCGTGGTTCCCGTGCACGTACTCATTCTCGGCGGGACCAGCGAGGCCCGCGCCCTCGCCGAGCGCCTGCACGGCACGGAGGACGGCACGGACGGCGGCACTGTACGGGTGACCAGCTCACTCGCCGGACGGGTCGCCGCGCCCCGGCTGCCCGCCGGGGAGGTCAGGATCGGCGGGTTCGGCGGCGTCGACGGGCTCGTGGAGTGGGTGCGCGCGCACGCCGTGGACGCGGTCATCGACGCCACCCATCCTTTCGCCGAGCGGATCAGCTTCAACGCGGCCCGAGCGGCCGCCACCGCCCATGTTCCCCTGCTGGCCCTGCGCCGCCCCGGCTGGGTCCCGGGGGCCGGCGACGACTGGCACCCGGTCGGCTCCCTGGCGGAGGCGGCCCGCGCGCTCGACGAGCTCGGGGACCGTGTCTTCCTGACGACCGGGCGCATGGGGCTCGCCGCCTTCGCCGACTGCCCGCAGTGGTTCCTCGTGCGGTCGGTCGACGCCCCCGAGCCCCCGATGCCCGCCCGCACCGAAGTCCTTCTGGACCGGGGGCCGTTCACCCTCGACGGCGAGCGGGAGCTCCTCCGGTCGCACCGCATCGACGTCCTCGTCACCAAGGACAGCGGCGCCGCCGCCACCGCCCCCAAGCTGCAGGCCGCCCGCGAGGCCGGCATCCCGGTGATCGTGGTCCGCCGCCCGCCCGTCCCCGAGGGCGTGGAAACGGCCGCCTCCGTGGAGGAGGCGGCCGTCTGGGTGCGCGGGCTCGGCCCTCGGCCTTGAGGGCCGGGGGTGATGAGCCCTCGGTACGTTCACGCGGTGAGCTCCGACGAAGCGGCAGACGCAGCCCCGTCAGGCCTCCGGGTAGCGCCTCGGTGTCCACGTGATCGTGCGGCCGTCGGCGCGCTCGACCGCGCGCGTCTGCGAGGAGCCGATCAGCAGCAGCGTGCGCATGTCGACCTCGCTCGGCTCCAGGGCCTTCAGGGTCACCACCCGCACCGACTGCTCCGGGCCGCCGACGTCCCGCGCCACGACCACGGGCGTCTCGGGCGAGCGGAGTTCGAGCAGCAGCTCGCGGGCGGCCGCCACCTGGTGCGTACGGGACTTGGAGCCCGGGTTGTAGAGCGCGAGGACCAGGTCCGCCTCGGCCGCCGCGCGCAGCCGGGCCGCGATGACCTCCCAGGGCTTGAGCCGGTCGGAGAGCGAGATCGTGGCGTAGTCGTGGCCGAGCGGGGCGCCCGCCGCGGCCGCCGCCGCGTTCGCGGCCGTCACGCCCGGCAGGACGCGTACCGGCACGTCCGTGTAGGCGGGGTCCGACGCCACCTCCAGGACCGCAGTCGCCATGGCGAAGACGCCCGGGTCGCCGCCCGAGACGACCGCGACCCGCCGCCCGCGCCGCGCCAGGTCGAGCGCGAACTCGGCGCGCTCGGACTCGACCTTGTTGTCCGAGCCGTGCCTGCGCTGCCCGGGGCGCAGGGCCGGGACCCGGTCGAGGTAGGTGGTGTAGCCGACGAGGTCGTCGGCGTTGACCAGGGCGCCGCGCGACTCCGGCGTCAGCCAGGGCGCGCCCGCAGGTCCTGTGCCGACGACGACGACCTCGCCGCCGGTCTCCCGGGACTCGGGCGTCACGGCGTCGATACGGGAGGGCAGCACGGCCACCGAGAAGTACGGGACCGTCTCCGGGTCCACGTCCGCCAGGGCCTCCGTCCGCTCGCCCGCCATGAACGCCCGCTCCACGTACCGCGCGTCCTCAAGGCGGCCCGCCCGCTCCAGGGCGCGCCGCACGGTCGGGAACGTCCGGCCGAGCTTCATCACGACCGCCGAGTCGGTGCCCGCGAGCCGGGCCGTCAGCTCGTCCTCGGGCAGGGTGCCGGGGACGATCGTCAGGACCTCCTCGGCCTCGCACAGCGGCTGCCCGAGCCGGGCGGCCGCCGCGCTGACCGAGGTGACACCGGGGATGACGGTGGTGTCGTAACGGTCCGCGAGCCGCTTGTGCATGTGCTGGTACGAGCCGTAGAACAGCGGGTCGCCCTCCGCGAGCACGGCGACCGTGCGGCCGGCGTCCAGGTGGGCGGCGAGCCGGGCGGCGGCCTCCTCGTAGAAGTCGTCGAGGGCGCCCCGGTAGCCGCCGGGGTGGTCCGTGGTCTCGACCGTGAGCGGGTACATCAGCCGCTCCTCGATCTGGTCGGCACGGATGTGCTCGGCCGCTATCGAGCGCGCGATGGACCGGCCGTGCCGGGCCGAGTGGTACGCGATCACGTCGGCGCCCGCGATGGCCTTGACGGCGGCGAGCGTGAGCAGCTCCGGGTCGCCGGGCCCGAGGCCGACCCCGTACAGCTTGCCGGGAGGCGTGGAGTGGCCGCTCATGCCTGGATCTCCGCTTCGTGGGCGAGGGCGTTGATCGCGGCGGCGGTCATGGCGCTGCCGCCGCGCCGGCCGCGTACGACGAGGTAGTCGAGGCCGAGCGGCTCGCCCCGGTCGGCGAGGGCGTCCTTGGACTCGGCGGCGCCGATGAACCCGACCGGGATGCCGAGGACGGCGGCGGGTTTCCCCGCCCCCTTGGCGACCATCTCCAGGAGGTGGAAGAGCGCGGTGGGCGCGTTGCCGATGGCGACGACGGAGCCTTCGAGGCGGTCGCGCCAGAGTTCGAGGGCGGCGGCGCTGCGGGTGGTGCCGAGTTCGGCGGCGAGCGCGGGCACGGACGGGTCGGAGAGCGTGCAGACGACCTCGTTGTCGGCGGGCAGCCGCTTGCGGGTGACGCCGCTGGCGACCATCTGCGCGTCGCACAGGATCGGCGCCCCGGCGCGCAGGGCGGCGCGGGCGCGGGAGACGACCTGCGGGGAGTGCGCGATGTCTCGGACGAGGTCGGTCATGCCGCAGGCGTGGATCATGCGGACGGCGACCTGGGCGACGTCGGCGGGCAGCCCCCCGAGGTCCGCCTCGGCGCGGATCGTGGCAAAGGACCGGCGGTAGATCTCCGCGCCGTCCTTCTCGTAGTCGAACATCCTGGTGCTCTCGCTCATCTCGTGGTTGCTGAGGGGACGCGGGCCGCCGCGACGGCTTCGGGGAGGTCGGTACGGAGGGTGGGGCGCCCATCGACGAGGTACGCGCCCTCGCCGGTGGCGACGACGTCGACCCACGCGGGGGCCTGCGGGTGGCCGCAGCGCCGCTCGCACCCGGAGAAGTGGACGGGGAGCAGCCCGCGGAGGCCAGGAACGGCGTCCGGGACGGCGTCGCCCGGGACGGCGTCCGCGCGGACATCGGCGAGGGACTTGGCGCAGCCGGGAAGCCCGGTGCAGGCGCCGACGCCCGCCCAGGGGGAGCGGGGGTCGGTGATGAGCCCGTACGCGTCGAGCTCGCGCAGCCGGCTCGCGACGGCGGTCCGGTCGGCGAAGCCGGTGACGACGGCCCCGCGCCAGGGGGTGAGCCGCACCTCGCCGCCGCTCGCGGCGAGCGCCCGCAGCTGGGCGGCGGTCAGCCGCCCGAGGGGCGCGAGGACGTGCAGGGCGTGCGCACCGAGGAGCCCGGGAGCGTGCGGGGCAGCGGGTGGCGGTGCGGTCGCAGATACGGTCTCCGATGCCGACACGGGCTCCGATGCCGGTACAGCCTCCGCCGCGATCCCGGCCCCCGCGAGGGCGCCCGCCAGATCCGGCTCGTGCCCCTCGGGCAGCTCCCGCACCCGCCAGGCACCGTTCCCGGCTGTGCGGGCGGCGTCCAGGAAGGCCCCGGCGGCGGCGAGCGCGGCCCGGGGCGCGTCGGCGGCGGGGACCAGGAAGTCCCGCCGGCCCACCCGTACCCGTACCGAACCCCGTCCTGCGACCAACGTCACATCCCCGCCGAGCCCCGCCACATCGCCCCGCCCGTCGTCCAGGACGAAGAGGAACCGGCCGGACAGGGCCGCCGTCCACGGCCGCGCGCACAGCAGCGCGTCCAGCTCGCGGGCCCACAACTGCACGTCACCGTGGCCGAGTCCGTCGAGCCCGGCCGCCGGGGAGGCCACGATGTTCCGGACCCGCTCATGGGTCTGGGAGGGCAGCAGCCCGGCGTCCGAGAGCCGCCCGGCCAGCTCGCCCCCGCACCCCTCACCGAGCCCGCGCAGCTCCACGTTCCCCCGCGACGTGACACTGACCCGCCCGTCGCCGAGCTCCTCCGCCACCGATGCCAGTACGAGTACCTGACGTGCCGTCAACACCCCTGCGGGCAGCCGAAGTCGAGCGAGCCGCCCGTCGTCGGCGGCATGCAGCCGAAGCGCCCCGGGGCAGGCGTCACCACGGTCCCGTACGGGCGGTTCGCCCGGCTTGGGTGTTGTGGGTGGGGTGGGCGGCATGGCGGCGAGCATACCCACGTCGCCGGCGGGCAAGACCCGGCCCCGAAGAGGCACGATCTACTATGCAGATCGGCATGGGGTCCCAGGACCCCGGGGAGGAAGCCCGGTGAGAATCCGGCGCGGTCCCGCCACTGTGAGCCGGGTCCCGGAAGGGGCCCGGTGAGTCAGGAACTCCTGCCGTCCACACGACCACCCGGGGCGCGGACAACCCCGAGGAAGGCCTGCGCACGCATGCGAATTCTGTTGCTGTCGCACTCCGACACCGACCTGCTCAGCGCCCGCGCGGCCGGCCGTCCGGTCGAGTACCGGTTCGCCAACCCCTCCCGGCTGACCCTGGACGACCTGCCCGGGCTCCTCGACGGCGCCGACCTCGTGCTCGTCCGGCTCCTCGGCGGGCTGCGGGCCTGGGAGGACGGCCTCGACGCGCTGCGCGCCGCCGGAAAGCCGCTGGTCGTGCTCTCCGGCGAACAGGCCCCCGACGCCCAGCTCATGGAGACCTCCACCGTCCCCGTCGGCGTGGCCACCGAGGCCCACGCCTACCTGGCGCACGGCGGCCCGGCCAACCTGGAGCAGCTCGCCCGGTTCCTCTCCGACACCGTGCTGCTGACCGGCCACGGCTTCGAGGCCCCGGCCGCCGCGCCGACCTGGGGGCCGCTGGAGCGCAAGCCCCGGACGACCGACGGCCCGACCGTCGCCGTGCTGTACTACCGCGCCCACCACATGAGCGGCAACACCGCCTTCGTCGACTCCCTCTGCGAGGCGATCGAGGACGCCGGCGCCCGCGCCCTGCCGCTCTACGTCGCCTCCCTGCGCGCCCCCGAGCCCGAGCTGATCGAGACGCTCAAGCGCGCCGACGCGATCGTCACCACGGTCCTCGCCGCCGGTGGCACCAAGCCCGCCGAGGCGCAGGCCGGCGGCGACGAGGACGCCTGGGACGCGGGCGCGCTCGCCGCCCTCGACGTACCGATCCTGCAGGCGCTCTGCCTGACCGGTTCGCGCGCGGCCTGGGAGGAGAGCGACGAGGGTCTCTCGCCGCTGGACGCTGCCAGCCAGATCGCCGTGCCCGAGTTCGACGGCCGCCTGATCACCGTCCCGTTCTCCTTCAAGGAGATCGACGAGGACGGTCTCCCGGCGTACGTCGCCGACACCGAGCGCGCCGCCCGCGTCGCCGGGATCGCCGTGCGCCACGCCCGGCTGCGGCACATCCCGAACGCCGAGAAGAAGCTCGCGCTCGTCCTCTCCGCGTACCCGACGAAGCACTCCCGGATCGGCAACGCGGTCGGCCTGGACACCCCCGCCTCCGCCGTCGCCCTCCTGCGGCGGCTGATCGCCGAGGGGTACGACTTCGGGGCCGAGGCCGAGATCCCGGGCCTGGTCTCCGGCGACGGCGACGAGCTGATCTACGCCCTGATCGAGGCCGGCGGCCACGACCAGGACTGGCTGACCGAGGAGCAGCTGGCCCGCAACCCCGTCCGCATCCCGGCGGCCGACTACAAGCGCTGGTACGCGACCCTCCCGGCCGAGCTGCGCGAGGGCGTCGAGGAGCACTGGGGCCCGGCGCCCGGCGAGATGTTCCTCGACCGGTCCCGCAACCCGGAGGGCGACATCGTCCTCGCCGCGCTGCGGCGCGGGAACCTGCTGATCCTCATCCAGCCGCCGCGCGGCTTCGGCGAGAACCCGATCGCGATCTACCACGACCCCGATCTCCCGCCGTCCCACCACTACTTGGCCGCCTACCGCTGGATCGCGGCGCGCGCCGAGGACGGGGGCTTCGGGGCGGACGCGATGGTCCACCTCGGCAAGCACGGCAACCTGGAGTGGCTGCCGGGCAAGAACGCGGGCCTGTCGGCCGCGTGCGGCCCGGACGCGGCGCTCGGCGACATCCCGCTGATCTACCCGTTCCTGGTCAACGACCCGGGCGAGGGCACGCAGGCCAAGCGGCGCGTGCACGCCACGCTCGTCGACCACCTGGTGCCGCCGATGGCCCGCGCCGACTCGTACGGCGACATCGCGCGCCTGGAGCAGCTGCTCGACGAGTACGCGCAGATCTCCTCCATGGACCCCTCCAAGCTGCCCGCGATCCGGGCGCAGATCTGGACGCTGATCCAGGCGGCGAAGCTCGACCACGACCTGGGGATGGAGGACCGCCCGGAGGACGACGGCTTCGACGACTTCCTGCTGCACGTGGACGGCTGGCTCTGCGAGGTCAAGGACGCGCAGATCCGCGACGGTCTGCACGTGCTCGGCGGGGCGCCGACCGGCCCCGAGCGGGTCAACCTCGTGCTCTCGATCCTGCGCGCCCGCCAGATCTGGGGCGGTACGCAGGCCCTGCCGGGTCTCCGCGAGGCGCTCGGCCTGGACGAGTCGGCCGCGACCCGGACCACCGCCGACGAGGCGGAGGCGACGGCGCGCGAGCTGGTCGAGGCGATGGAGTCGGCGGACTGGTCGGTGGACGCGGTCGCGTCGGTCGCCGCCGCGCACGGCCCCGATGTCGCCGCGGTCCTCCGCTTCGCGTGCGAGCAGGTCGTCCCGCGCCTGGCCGCCACGACCGACGAACTCACCCACGCCGTCCACGCGTTGAACGGCGGCTTCGTGCCCGCCGGCCCCTCGGGCTCGCCCCTCCGGGGCCTGGTCAACGTGCTCCCGACCGGCCGGAACTTCTACTCCGTCGACCCCAAGGCCGTCCCCTCCCGTCTCGCGTGGGAGACCGGCCAGGCGCTCGCCGACTCGCTCCTGGAGCGCTACCGCTCCGACAACGGCGAGTGGCCGACCTCCGTCGGCCTCTCCTTGTGGGGTACGAGCGCGATGCGCACGGCCGGCGACGACGTGGCGGAGGCGCTCGCGCTGCTCGGCGTCCGCCCGACCTGGGACGACGCCTCGCGCCGGGTGAACGGCCTGGAGGCCATCCCGCTCGCCGAGCTGGGCCGCCCGCGCGTCGACGTCACGCTGCGCATCTCGGGCTTCTTCCGGGACGCGTTCCCGCACGTCATCGGCCTTCTCGACGACGCCGTACGGCTGGCGGCCGGGCTCGACGAGCCGGCCGAGGACAACTACGTACGGGCGCACGCGCAGGCGGACCTCGCCGAGCACGGCGACGAGCGGCGCGCGACCACCCGGATCTTCGGCTCGCGCCCCGGCACGTACGGCGCGGGCATCCTCCAGCTGATCGACTCGCGCGACTGGCGGACGGACGCGGACCTCGCCGAGGTGTACACGGTGTGGGGCGGCTACGCGTACGGCCGTGGCCTCGAAGGCCGCCCGGCGCGCGTGGAGATGGAGACGGCGTACAAGCGGATTGCGGTCGCCGCGAAGAACACGGACACGCGCGAGCACGACATCGCCGACTCCGACGACTACTTCCAGTACCACGGCGGCATGGTCGCGACCGTCCGCGCGCTGACGGGCACGGCCCCGGAGGCGTACATCGGCGACTCCACCCGCCCGGAGACGGTCCGCACGCGGACGCTGGTCGAGGAGACCTCGCGGGTCTTCCGGGCCCGCGTGGTCAACCCGAAGTGGATCGAGGCGATGCGCCGCCACGGCTACAAGGGCGCGTTCGAGCTGGCGGCGACGGTCGACTACCTCTTCGGCTACGACGCGACGACGGGCGTGGTCGCCGACTGGATGTACGACAAGCTGACGGAGACGTACGTCCTCGACCCGGAGAACCAGGCCTTCCTGAAGGAGGCCAACCCCTGGGCCCTCCACGGCATCGCGGAACGCCTCCTGGAGGCCGAGTCCCGCGGCATGTGGGAGAAGCCGGACCCGGAGACTCTCGCCGCGCTGCGCCAGGTGTTCCTGGAGACGGAGGGCGACTTGGAGGGCGACGACTAGGTCCTCCAGATCCTCAGCCGATGTGCGCCGGGGCCGGGGCCAGTTCGAGCCGGCGGCCCCGGAAGCCGGACCTGATGCGGCGGTCGTGGGTGACGATCACCAGGGTGCCGGGGTAGGTGGCGAGTGCGGCCTCCAGCTCCTCCACGAGGCCGGGGGCCAGGTGGTTGGTCGGTTCGTCGAGGAGGAGCAGGTCCGCCGGGCGGGTGACCAGCTGGGCCAGTTCCAGCTTGCGGCGCTGGCCCGTCGACAACTCCCGTACGGGTACGGCCAGATCGGCCGCCGTGAACAGCCCGAGCCGGAGCAGCTCCTCCTCCCGGCCGCCCGCCCCGAACGCTTCGGCGACCGTGCGGGGGTCGTCCGGCGGCGCGGTGTCCTGGCGGAGCGTCCCGACCCGGGGCGGGGTCGTCACCGTTCCGCCGTCCGGGGCGAGTTCGCCCGCGAGGACCTTGAGAAGTGTGGTCTTGCCGGCGCCGTTCGGGCCGGTGACGAGGAGGCGTTCGCCGGGGGCGAGGTGCAGCGAGTCCAGGTGCAGCCGCCCCTCCACGCGTACGTCCGTCAGGGCGACCGGACCCGCCGCCTCGCCCTCGATGGCGGCCGTGAACCGCAGCGGTTCCGGGGGCGCCGCCACCGGGTTCTCGGTGAGCCGGTGGAGCTTCTCGCGGGCCGCCCGGATCCTGCTCATCGCGCCGTGCGCCCGTGACCGGGCCCGGAAGGCGCCCGCACCGCTGAAGGAGGCCGGGGCCTTGCGCGGGATCGCGGAGAAGCGGTCGATGTTCGTGTCGGCGAGGGCCGAGTACCGGGTGAGTTCCGCCCGCCACTCCTCGTACTCCCGCTCCCGGCACGCCCGTTCGGCGGCGCGGCCGGTCAGGTAGCCGGCGTAACCGTTGCCGTACCGCCGTACCGTCCGCAGCTCGTGGTCGACCTCCAGGACGGCGGTCGTGACCCGGTCGAGGAAGGCCCGGTCGTGGGTGACGGCGACGACCGTCCCCCGGTGGGCGCGCAGCCGCTCCTCCAGCCAGGCCACGGCCTCGTCGTCGAGGTCGTTGGTCGGCTCGTCGAGGAGGAGCAGTTCGGGGCCGGCGGCGAGGGTGGCGGCGAGCGCGAGGCGCGAGCGCTGTCCGCCGGAGAGCGTGCCGAGCGGGCGGTCGCGGTCGAGCGGCGCGCTCTCGCCGAGCTGCCGCAGCGTGGTCTCGACCCGCCGGTCTGCGTCCCGGCCACCCCGCGCCTCGTACGCGGCGAGGAGCGCGGCGTACCCGTCGAGGTCCCCGGTGCGGTCCAGGGCCGCCTCCGCCGCCCGGATCGCCCGCTCCAGCTCCCGTACGTCGGCGAGCGCGAGGTCGACGGCGTCGCCGACGCGCGCCGTGCCGGGGAGGTCCAGGGTCTGGGCGAGGTGGCCGAGACCGCCGGGGGCCTCGACGGCGACGGTGCCGTTGTCGGGCCGCTCCAGGCCGGCGAGGAGCCGGAGGAGGGTGGACTTGCCGGAACCGTTGTCGCCGACGACGCCGACGCGTTCGCCGGGCCGGACGGTGAGGGAGACCCGGTCGAGGACGAGCCGGTCGTCGTAGCGCCTGGTGACGTCGGTGAGATGGACACGGAACAAGAGCGACTCCTGGGGTGGGTGAGTGAGGCGAGGGATACGAGACGTCTCGTCTCGTTGTGCTCGACTGTAAGGCGCCTCGCGTCATCCCGCAAGACGCTTCGTCTCGTTAGTCGTGGAACGATGAGTTTCGTGGCCGCCCGCCGTCTACCCCTTCGAACCGTGCGAGACCTGAGGAGAAGGAACCATGGCCGAGATCGACACCCACACGCTCGACGCGACCGGTGCCACCCTGACCTACGACATCCGCCCCGGCGGGTCGCCGATGGCACCGCCGCTCTTCCTGATCGGTTCGCCCATGGACGCGAGCGGCTTCGGGACGCTGGCGTCCCACTTCACCGACCGGACCGTCATCACCTACGACCCCCGGGGCGTGGCCCGCAGCGTCCGTACCGACGGCGCCGCCGAGACGACGCCCGAGGAGCACGCCGACGACCTGCGGCGGGTCATCGAGGCGGTCGGAGCCGGCCCGGTGGACGTCTTCGCCAGCAGCGGCGGCGCCGTCAACGCGCTCGCGCTCGTGGCCCGCCACGGCGACCTCGTCCGCACCCTCGTCGCGCACGAGCCGCCGACCGTACCCGTGCTCCCGGACCGCGAGGCGGCCCTCGCGGCCTGCGCGGACGTCCGCGCGACGTACCTGCGCGAGGGGATGGGCCCCGCGATGGCCAAGTTCATCGCCATCAGCAGCCGGAAGGGCCCGTTCCCGGCGAACTGGGCCGACGAGCCCGCCCCCTCGCCCGCCGCCTTCGGCCTGCCGACCGAGGACGACGGCTCGCGCGACGACGCGCTGCTCGGCCAGAACATGCGCACCTGCACCGGCTACGTACCCGACTTCGAGGCGCTCCGCGCCGCGCCGACCCGCGTGGTCGTCGCCGTGGGCGCGGAGTCGGAGGGCGAACTCGCCCACCGCGCGGGCGTGGAGGTCGCCGCGGGCCTCGGCACCGGGCCCGCCGTCTTCCCCAGCAACCACGGCGGCTTCCTGGGCGGCGAGTACGGCCAGCAGGGCGCCCCGACGGAGTTCGCGAAGGCGCTGCGGGAGGTACTGGAGGGCTAGGGCCTGTCCGGCGGATCAGGGGCCTAGCCCCTAGGCGGTGCGCTCCCCCAGGATCCGTACCGCGTCGATGACCAGTTCCCAGAAGCCCGGGACGTCGACCTCCATCCCCACCTCCGCGTTCGCCGGCCGGCCCGTCACCCCGTCCAGGTCCACGACAGTGGCGCCCCGGGTGTGCGTGCCGGTCAGCTCGACCGAGACCGCCGCGCGCACCAGGCTGATCAGCGACGGGTCGATCAGGTGCGCCACGGTGAGCGGATCGTGCAGTGGCGGGGTGTCGAACCCGTACACCTCGCGGTAGGTCCCGGCGAAGTACGTGAGTAGCTCGACGCAGAGCCGGGCCAGCGGGGTGCCGAGCGCCGCGATCCGGGCGACGACGTCGGGCGTCGCGCGGGCCTGGTGGGTGGCGTTGAGCCCGAACATCGTGACCGGCAGCCCGCTGGAGAAGACGATGTCCGCGGCCTCCGGGTCGCAGAAGATGTTGAACTCCGCGGCCGGGGTGGTGTTCCCGCGCCCGGTCGAGCCGCCCATCAGCACGATCCGCTCGATCCGGGGGATCAACTCCGGGTGGGCGAGCAGGAACGTGGCGATGTTGGTGAGCGGCCCGGTCGGGACGAGCGTCACGGGCGCCGGGTGCGCGAGGAGGGTGTCCCGGATCAGGGTCAGCGCGTCGCGCGGGTCCTGCGGGACGTCGGGTTCGCCCTCGCCGAAGCCGGGGCCGTCGAGCCCCGTACCGCCGTGGATGTCCTCGGCGACGCGCGGCTCCCGGTCCGGCGCCCCGCGCAGCGGCCGGTCCCGGCCCGCCGCGATCGGCACCCCGCGGATCCCGGCGACATCGCAGACGCGGCGCGCGTTGAGGGTGGTCTTCTCGACCGTCTGATTGCCCGCCACGGTGGTGATGCCGAGCAGCTCGACGGCCGGATGGGCGGCGGCGAGCAGGATGTTGAACGCGTCGTCATGACCGGGATCGCAGTCGAGGATCACGGGTACGGGCATGGGTCCACCGTCCCACAGCCGCGCCCGGCCGTCACGGTCACCGCCGTCCCGAGTCCTTGGCGCGTCAAGAGCCCATGTCGAGCCCATGCCGCTCCGCGCCGCCTACCCCAGCGTCCGCACCGGCGCCCCCGCCAGGAACGCCTCGATGTCCTCGACCGCCTGGCCGAAGTAGCGGCCGTAGTTGGCGCGCGTCACGTACCCCAGGTGCGGCAGGGCCAGGACGTTGGGGAGGGTGCGCAGCGGGTCGTCCGCCGGAAGGGGTTCGGTGGCGAAGACGTCGAGGCCGGCGCCCGCGATCCAGTCCTCCCGCAGTGCGCGCAGCAGCGCGGGGCCGTCGACCAGGCCCGCCCGCGAGGTGTTGACCAGGTACGCGGACGGGCGCATCGCCCGCAGTTCGGGCTCCCCGACCAGGTTCCGGGTGCGCTCCGAGAGGACCATGTGGAGGGAGACGAAGTCCGCCCGCTCCAGCAGCTCCCGCTTGTCCGCCGCCCGCGCGACCCCGTGCTCCGCCGCCCGCTCGTCCGTCAGGTTCGGGCTCCAGGCGACCACGTCCATGCCGAACGCGAGCCCCACCCGCGCGACCCGGCCGCCGATCTTGCCCAGGCCGACGAGGCCGAGGGTGCGCCCGGACAGGTCCGCGCCGACCGTCGACTGCCAGGGCCCGCCCTCACGCACCGCCCCCGCCTCGGCCGGTACGTGCCGGGCGAGGCCCAGGATCAGCGCCCAGGTCAGCTCGGCGGGCGGCTCGGAGGCGCTGGCCGTACCGCAGACGGTGATCCCGAGCGCGGTGGCGGCCGCCAGGTCGATGGAGGCGTTGCGCATCCCCGAGGTCACGACGAGCCGCAGCCGGGGCAGCCGGTGCAGCAGCCCGGCGTCCAGCGGGGTCCGCTCCCGCATGACGACGAGGATCTCGCAGTCCTCGACCTCGGCCACGAGCGCGTCCCGGTCGGTGACGTGCTCGCGCAGGACGCGTACGTCGACGCGGTCGGCGAGCGGACCCCAGTCGGCGGAGGCGAGGGCGACGCCCTGGAAGTCGTCGAGTACGGCGCAGCGCAGCTTCATGCCCTCATGATCGCGCGGCCGGGACGTGCTTCGTAGACCCGATCGGACCCGCCCGCGGCGACAGACCGGCCGCCAGCCCGAAGAATTGGCCTGATTTGTACTGCTGTTCAGGACCGAAGTTCAGGACCGACGTTCAGGAGGGGTACGCAGATGAGTACGCCGCCGGATTCTCCACCCCCAGCCTCGGGCTCGGGCTCCAACGGTGAGCTCGAAGCCCTCCGGGCCCGGATCGCCGCCCTGGAGACGGAGGCCGAGGCCGCGAAGGCGCGGCCGCCGCGCCACCGGCTGCGCTCCTTCTTCGCCGCGCTCCTGATCGTCCTCGGCTGCGTCCTCGCGCCGCTGGGCATCGTCGCCGCCTGGACGGCCGACGAGGTGGGCGACACCGACCGGTACGTCGCCACGGTCGCCCCGCTCGCCTCCGACCCGGACGTCCAGGCCGCCGTGGCGAACCGGGTCACCGGCGCCGTCATGGAACACATCGACCTGAACGCCCTCCTGGAGGGCGTGGCCCCCGAGCAGCGCCCGCTCCTGGCCAAGGCCCTGGGCCGGCTCGGGAACTCCCTGGAGAGCGCCGTCCAGAGCTTCGTCCACGAGAAGGCGGAGGAGATCGTCGCCTCGGACGCCTTCGAGACCGTCTGGACCGACGCCAACCGGGCCATCCACACCTCGGTCGTCCGCGCCTTGACCGGCAGCGGCGAAGGCGCGGTGGAGATCAAGAACGACACGGTGACGCTCGACCTCGCACCCGTGATCGAGCGGGTCAAGCAGCGCCTGATCGAGTCCGGCCTCACCGTCGCCGAGAAGATCCCCGAGGTCCACACCGACTTCACGGTGCTCAAGGCCGACGACATCGGGAAGGTCAAGACCGGCTTCCGGCTCCTCCAGATCATGGGCGTGTGGCTGCCGGTGATCGCCGTGCTGCTCGCGGCGGCAGGGGTACTGCTCTCGGCCCACCGCCGGCGCTCCATGATCGCGGCGGCCCTCGGTTTCGTCGCGGCGGCGCTGGTCCTCGCGATCGGCCTGACGGTGTTCCGTACGGTCTATCTCAACGCCCTGCCCGACACCGTCTCGCAGGCCGCGGCCGGCTCCGTCTACGACGCCATGGTCCGGCTGCTGCGGATGACGATCCGGATGGTGGTGGTCCTGGGGCTCGTGCTGGCCCTGGCGGCCTGGCTGTCGGGTCCGGGGCGGTGGGCCACCGCGGCCCGCCAGATGTGGCACGCGGGCATCGCGGCGACCCGCACGGCGGCCGACGGCGTGGGTCTGCGCACGGGCCCGGTCGGTCCGTTCGTGCACCGGTTCAGGGGGTGGATCACCTGGATCCTGGTGGCGGCGGCGGTCCTGGCGTACGTCTTCTGGGACCACCCGACGGGCTGGGTGGTCGTGGGCCTGGCGCTGGCGCTCCTGTTCGCGCTGGCGGTGACGGAGTTCCTGGCGGAGGGGGAGGGGGAGGGCGACGGGAAGAAGCCGGAACCGGAACCGGAACCCGAACCGGAACCCGAGCAGAGCCCCAAGTAGGACGGACTCACTCCCCGACCTCTCCCGCCTCCCCGATCCGGACCAGGGCGAGGGTGATGTTGTCGGGTCCGCCCGCCTCGATGGCGGCCTTCCACAGCTCGAAGGCCGCCTTGCCGTCGTCGTGCACGCGGAGCAGCGCCTCGATGTCCTCCTCGGGCACGGGGTCGGTCAGCCCGTCGCTGCACACGAGGTAGCGGTCGCCCGCGGCGAGCGGGAGGCCGTCGACGTGCGGGACGACGGCCTCGTACAGGTGGCTGCCGCCGAGGGTCTGGGTGACGGCGGAGGTGGTGCGGTGCCCGGGCAGGGGCGGCGGGCTGTCGTCCACGCTGACCTGGCGGAGGGTGCCCTCCTCGGACACGTGGAAGACCTTGCTGTCGCCGACGTTGAACGACAGCAGCGACTCCGGCGGCAGCACGAGGGCGCCGGCGACCGTCGTGCCCATGGTCGTGAGCTCGGGGTGGCCCTCGGCGGCGTCGTACACGGCCTGGTTGCACACCTCCAGGGCCTCGCCGACGGTCTCCGTCCCGTCGAGCACGGGCCCGACCGCCGCGAGCCGCCGGACCACGAGGGAGCTGGCCACCTCGCCGCCCGGCTGCCCGCCGAGCCCGTCGGCGACGGCCACGAGGAGGGGCCTGTCCAGCGGGAACACCAGGGTCTGGGGGCTGTCGGTGACGGTCCCGCACAGGGTCCAGGGCCCGACGACGAGACTGTCCTCGTTGTGCTCGCGCAGCAGCCCGGCGTGGCTCAGGGCGGTCACGGCGATGTACGGCACCAAGGCCACCGCCTCCTCACGGCCCGTACGTCTCTCATCCCCACCCTCACCCCCATTGTCGCCCCGGCATGCGGGGTGCGGCCCGCCGTCGCACGCTGGTCGTGACAACGCCGAGGAAGGGACGTCCGTCGATGTTCGCGAGGCTGAGCACCTACCAGGGGTCACCGGTTCCGCCGGAGGGCGACCTGACCGCCAGGTCGGAGGCGATCGTCAAGCTGGTCGAGAACCTCCCGGGCTTCCGGGGCGCGTACTACCTGGTCGAGCGGGAGACGGGCGAGGCGCGGTCGCTGACCCTGTGGGAGAACGAGGCCGCGATGGTGGAGAGCGAGGAGGAGGCGGCCCGGGTCAGGGCCGAGTCGTCCCAGCGGGAGGGGCAGCGGGTGGTCTCGGTGGAGCACTTCGAGGTGGCGTTCGTCCGCCTGGCCGCAGACACGCCTATGGGTACGTGACGAAGCCCGGCCCCGGACGACAGTCCGGGACCGGGCTCACAACGTCGGAAGGTCAGAAGGTCAGAACGTAAGGCCCTCAGACCCTCATGCCCTCAGACCCTCGCGCCCTGGCCAGGGTCCCCGTACCCCGTGTCCTCGCACGGGTTCTCGTCGCCGTAGCCCGTGTCCTTGCAGGGCTCCTTGCGGCTGTTCGGCAGCGTGGCGGTCACGTTCTCGTGGCCGGCGTCGACGACGTACGGGCCGAAGACCGGGTCGGCGGGCAGGACGTACCCGTCCGGTACGGCCGTCTCACGCGCGTAGTACGTGCCCTGCTCCAGGTCCTCGAAGGAGCAGACGCCCACGGCGCTCGTGGTGCAGGTGGTCCCGACGCGGGTGTCGGGGTTGATGCCGATGGTCTGGAGGCCGGTGGTGTTGTTGGTCTCCTTCCACAGCTCGAACTCCGCGCCGCGGAGCGGCAGTCCGGTCTTGGCGTCCACCTTGGTGAGGGTGAGCGAGCCGTCGACGGGCGGGACGGGGGTCGCGGTGTTGGGGGCCTGGACGGTCACGCCCTGGGAGGCGTTCTCCCTGGTCAGGACGAGGGGCCCGAAGACGTTCGGGTCGGGCACGTCGTAGCCGTCGGGGGCACGGGTCTCCTGCCAGTAGTACGTCCCGGTCTCCACGGTCCGCGAGCAGACACCGTCGGCGTCGGTGGTGCACAACAGGCCCACCTGGGTGTCGGGGTCGTTGCCGCTGGGCTGGAGGCCGGTGGTGCCGTTGGTCTCCCGCCACAGCTGGAACCAGGCTCCCGGGAGCGGTGCGCCCGTGGCGGAGTCCGTCTTCACCACCCGCACCCGACCCGTGGTGTTCGGGTTCACGGTGGGGGTGTTCTCGGCGCTGACGGTCACGCCCTCGGAGATGTTCTCCGTGGTCAGGACCAGGGGCCCGAAGACCGGGTTGAGGGGCAGGTCGTAGCCGGGCGGGGCCTGCGTCTCCTGCCAGTAGTACGTCCCGATCGGCAGCGTCCGCGAGCAGACACCGTCGGCGGGGGTCGTACAGGGGGCGCCGATGGACTGGTCGGGGTCGGCGCCGCCGGGCTGGAGACCGGGGACGCCGTTGGTCTCCTCCCACAGCTGGAACACGGCCCCGCCCAGCGGATCGCCCGTCTGGGAGTCCTCCTTGATCACCGCCACCTCACCGGTGGTGGGCCCGGTGGTGTCGCACGCGGGCAGGTCGCCGGTGAAGGGGTACGCGTGGAACTCCTGGCCGCCACCGCCCGTGGCGGCGCTGGTGTGGGTGAGCGAACCGGTGGTGAAGAAGCGCCCGTTGATGCCCGGCAGGGTGACCGTGGTGGCGGAGGACTGCTCGCCGATGAGGAAGCTCCCCTGGAACTGGCCGGTTCCGGTGAGGTTCACCGTGGTGGCGTCCGGGATGTTCCAGAGCAGCTTCTCGCGGTAGGCGTTGAGCGGGTCGGTGGAGTCGGCGATGCCACCGCTGTAGGTGTTGATGGTGCGGTTGGCGCCCAGGATGTTGACGAGGATCGTGGCGTTCGCCGGGATGCCGGCGAAGACGACGCCCTGCTGAGCGCCGTTCGTCCCGGTCATGTCGAAGTCGACGTTGAAGACCTGGAGCGGTGAGGTTCCGTCACCGGTGAAGAGCGTCCGGTAGCTCTGGTTGACGGCGGTGCCGGTGGGCGTACGGGGGCTGCCGTCGACGCGGGCGTAGCAGCGGCTGGCGCTGGTCAGCTGGTCCCGCAGGGCGGTGTACGGGGCGGTGGCGCCGGCGTCCTCGTCGAGGGTGGCCCGCACGGTGCCGGTGACCGTACCGGCATGGCGTACGACTCCGGCCTCGGCGAGCACCTGCTGGTTCGCCGCGACGGTGATGTCGCCGCCGGTGGTCAGCCAGTCCTTGCCGGCCTCGGGCGGGACGCGGGAGCCGACGCCCGCCTCGCCGATGTTGTAGTTCCCGCCGGCCTGGCGGTTCTTGTTCATGTCGAAGTCGTCCAGGACGACGACCCGGCCCTCGGCCTCGGCGGCGGAGCCTCGGACGAGGAAGTCCTCGCCGACGAAGACGTTGATCGCGTTGTCCCGGTACTCGATCCCCTCGTTGTTGATCGGGGGGTAGCGGCCCGGCGGGCACTTGCCGGGCACGCAGGGCCCGAGCCCGCCCGGGAGCGGGGCGGCCTGCGCGGGAGCCGCGCCGGGGCCGAGGAGGATGACGGGAACGGCCGCGAGGGCGGCGGCGTAGGCGAGTCCGGCGGCTTTGACGCGCGTTCTGGCGCGCGCCCGGGGCCGGACACTCGTGGGGTGTCTCATGATCCGGAGTCTGTGATTCCGATCCCGGGCCCACCACGGGGAGGCCGCCGGCGTTGGGCCTTCCGGCAGCCCGGCTCACCGGTTGGCGTGACCGGACCCGGCCAGTCAGCCCATTCGGAGGCGGCGCGGGGGTCTCAGGCCCGCAGACCGGTCAGCCGAGGTCGAGACCGAGTCCGAGCCCGAGGTCGACACACACCAGCGGCAGACAGACGTCCGACGGCGAAGCGGGAGCGGCGGGCGGAGGGGTGACCGGCGCCGGAGCCGCTTCGGTGGGTGCGGCCGTGGGCGGAGGCGTGGGCACGGCCGGTGGCGTGGCCGGCGTACGAGGCTGAGTGGGGACCGCGGGCGGGGCGACGGTCGGCGGGGCGGGCGGCGGTGTGGCGGCGCGTTCCTGACGCGGGAGTTCGGACGGAACCGAGATCGAGGAAGCAGGCACGGGCGGCGCGGGAGATAGCGAGGTGGGGAGGGTGTCCGGGACGGCCTGCTCCTCGACGTGCTTCTCGCCGGGCTCCTTGATCGGCTCCTCGGCTGTCTCCTCAAGGGGGTCGAGCCCGGGCTTCTCCGGCGCCGTCGCGGCCTGAGCCCGGTCACCGGACTGCCGCTCCATCGCGCTCACGGTGAGCCCACCGCCCACGAGCGCGAAGGCGGTCGCGACGACGGCCCGACGCTGGTTCTTCCGCCACCGCTCCCGCTGCCGCCGCCGAGCGGCACGCCCTTCGGGCACGACGGGCACATCAAGAGCTTCCTCAACCTCGACGGTGAGAGGGACAGGAGCCGTCGGAACGGTGGGAACCGTGGCTGCCGAACGCGGGGCGATGTCGAGCGCGATGCTTGGCGCGATATCCGGGGCGTACGCACCACACCCGGGGCACACCAACGCGCCGTTGAGGTGCCGCCGACACGAGGAGCAGTAGTCCATTTCCCGTTCCCGGTCTTCCTGAGTTGACATGCCGTCGACCCGCCAGGACGGCGGTCCGGTCACGTTCGCAGAGGCAATCGAGCGGCCAGCCACGCTAACGAAGCCCCCGCAAGACTGTGCGCAGCCCGTGTGAGGCTCCTGTGCGGATTCCGATCAGAGCCGGAACAGCACTCCCCGCCAGGTCCAGCCGGCGTCGAGGACCGCCTGGCGCAGGGGGTCCTTCATGTCCCGGGTCTCGAAGCGGAACGTCTCGACCACGCGCGAGCGCCCGTCGGGCCCCGGCTCCTTCCCCCACACCCGGTACACCGCGTTCGCCGGCCCGCGGGAGCGCTGCCCGAGCGTGTTCCCGGTCAGCGGGGCCTCCCACTGCTCGTCGACGGCCCGCACCTCGTGCTTCGCCGCGTCCAGGCGCATGCGGGTCCAGAGCCGTACGCGCAGCTGGGGCAGCCGACAGTCGGCGACCAGGTCGCCCTCCTTCGCGGTCCCGTCGCGTACGACGAAGGGCACGCCCGGCCCGTTGAGCGCGAGGAGCGCCGCCCGGAGCTCCAGGGACGGACGCGGTACGACACGCGCGTCGGGGTGCCGGGTGCCGAAGTAGTTGTCCAGGAGGCCCATCGTTACGCCCCCGCCCCGGTGTCCGGGCGAACCGTGCGCACGGCGCCGAAGGCGTTCAGGGGCACGACAGCGAGCCGGCCCTCAGGCAAGCGGACCTCGATCGGTACGGGCAGTGTCATGGGCATTGCGGGCCCTCCTTCCAAAGGGGAAGTACATCAGGAGCGCGCCGACCACCGTTCCCCGACCACCGTTCCCCGACCGCCGTTCCCTGACCGCCGTTCCCCGACCGCTGTTCCCCTACCGAGGGCACGAACGGCGCACGCGCGCCGCGCCCGCCGCGTTGCCGATCTCGTCTCGACGGGGAGTGCCTGGCCAGGTCCTCCCCGGTGCCCGGGGTTCCCAGCACTAGCCTCCGCATCATGCTGCGTATCGTCGACACCCGTACCGGCCACCTCGTGGAGATTCCCTCCGTAAGCCGCCACCTGCTGAGCATCTGCGTCCACCTGCCGGCCAGTGACGCCGGGATCGGCATCGTGGACCTGCGGGTGCTCCTGGTCGGTGACGTACTGGCGCGTGCGGCGGAGTTGCACGGCCTGCAGGCCCGCACGTTCCTCGCCACGCCGGACCTGCCGCAGGCGCAGGTCGAGGCGCTTGAGCGCGTCATGTCCGCTCATGGCATCCACCCGCCCACCACCGTCGGTGCCCACCACCCCAACGGGACGCTCTGCGCCGCCGCCGACGTACACATCCACGCGTACGGTACTGAGGCCCAGGACGCTGTCGGCGGGGTCCGCGTCGACGTGGGCCAGGTCGGCCCGGCGTCTGGAGAGAGCGGCCTCGCGGACGGCACCCACCCCCTGTCTGCCCCAGAGGGGACCGATCCGCTGGCCGTGCGGATGCTGATGCTCGCCCACCCCTACCGCGCGCCGATCGTGCTGGCCGATGCCGTGCTCGAAGACGCCCGGCGGACGCTGGCGAACTGGCGGCAACTGGTGGCCGACTGGGCACAGGAACCGTCCCGCCCGGTCCCAGCCGACGTGCTGCGACACGCCCACGCCGTGCTGGCCGATGACCTCGACGTCCCCGCCGTCCTGGACACACTGGTCGACGTGACGACGCGCGCCGACGTACCGGCGGGTGCCAAGTTCGAGACGTTCGCCTTCCTCGACCGCGTCCTGGGCCTGGACCTCGCACGCGAGGTGGGTCACCAGCACAGCGCGGCGACATGAGGACGTCTCAGACCTCGTCGACATGGACTCCGGCGCCGGTGGACGGTCTGCTGGTGGCCAGCCAGGAGTGGGAGGGCTCGGCGACTGATCCGGTGTCGACGGTGAGGTGGAGCCGGGTACCGCCCTCGGGCGCCGGGTAGCTGCGCTGTTCCGTGCCGGCGAAGGTGTGCCGGAGCAACTCGGCGACTGCGCGGGCGGCTTCGGGGGTGGAGGCGACGATACGGATCTCGGCGTGTCCGGCCGAGGGCAGGGTCGCGGTGTCGGTGGGGTACAAGGTGCGTGGTCCTTTCGGAGGGCGAACGAGAGGCCGGCGGGCGAGCCGATGGATCAGGCGCACGCCGAGCGTGATCAGGAGGGCGCCTCCCACGATCGCGATTGAGGTCTCCACGACGTCACCTCCGCGGGTTCCCCGGCAGCGGGATCATCCGCGCTCCGACGACCGGGTGCCGGAGCGACGGCAGGGCGGCGGACCCGCCTTCGGTCTCCCAGGCGTCCTCGCTGCTCCGGGCGTCCCGCATACGGCGGCCGGTAGCGGCCTCGTCGGACATCAGGACACCGGCGGTGAGGCCGCTGGCGGGGGTCGCGGCGGCGGTCATCAGCCGGGCGGCCGCGGTGAGTTCGGTCTCGGGCGGGATCACCAGCAGGTCGCAGCGGCGGACGGTGTAGGAGAGCAGGATCATCTTGTCGGGATCCTGTTCGGTGAACCAGCCCACGTGCACGGTGTGCCCGGCGACGCGAACCTTGTGCGGCACGACGGGCCAACGGGTGGGGTTCACTATGACGCGCGTAATGCGTCCCCAGCGCCGCTCCAGCGCGTCGACCAGGAGCGGAAGCTCGACCAGGAGGTCGCGTGAGCGAGGCCACCAGGCACCGTCCAACAGACCCGTGCGTGAGGTCTCCGGCGTAAGTGCCAGGCGGGTCGACAGGGTGGGAGCGAGGCTGGCGGTCATGTCGCGGACCCGTCCCCGGGCCGCCCGTGGGCGGCCCAGTGTCTTGATCGCCGGAAACGACGTCCGCGTGGGAGCGGGTGTTCGAGTTACTCCCGGTATCTTCAGCGTACTCCGCGCAACGGCCGGAGGAGCCGTTCTGACCAGGCGAAGTCCGAGGCGGCCATGACGACGGGCACGCGGAGTACCGTGAGACCACGGCGGCATTTCTCGCCGGCCATGAGGCGTCGGCGGGCCCGAGCAGGCAGGCGGACGGTAGACCATGGGCACTGTTCCAACTGCGTCGTCATCCAGGAACCAGCGACTGAGCGCGAGGAGTCGGGATGATCGAGATGGCGGACATCCGTGAGTGGCGGACCTACGACGTGGTGGACACCCGGGGCCGCAGGATCGGCGAGCTGGAGGCGATCTACGTCGACACCAGCACGGACGAGCCGGCCATGGCCACGATCCGGGTCGGCCTGCCCACCCGCCACCGTCTGGTGTTCGTCCCCCTGGACGGCGCGACGGCGGGGCCGGGCTATGTGAAGGTCGCCCATGACAAGGCACTGGTGAAGCAGTGCCCTTCGATCGGCACCGACGACGTACTCCCCGCCGGGGACGAGGAAGCGGTCTTCCACCACTACCAACTCCCCTACGAACCCGGCGCGAACGGCGAACGCCAACTGGCCCGCCGCTGAGCCACTGGCCCGCCGCCCACCCCCCCCGACTGAGGAGGCGCGCCCATGACGCTCTTCCTGGCCCTGGCCATCATCGCGATCGTGCTGGGCATCATCGGCGCCACCGCCGACGGACTGCTCTTCCTCCTGATCATCGGCATCGCAGTACTGGTGGCGGACCTCATCTACGTCGCCCTACGCATACGCCACTCCACCCACCACCGCCCCATCCGCTGACCCACCGCACCAGCCGACCC
The DNA here is from genome assembly GCF_042718575.1 of Streptomyces sp. NPDC058579. Classification (NCBI taxonomy): domain Bacteria; kingdom Bacillati; phylum Actinomycetota; class Actinomycetes; order Kitasatosporales; family Streptomycetaceae; genus Streptomyces; species Streptomyces sp. NPDC058579. The sequence goes on along the minus strand of NZ_JBHXPI010000001.1, from coordinate 234,394 downwards.
CGTCCTCCGCGCAACGACGAAGCCCCAGGTCTCTGACGGAACGGCTACTGGAGGGCCCCTTACGGTGGGCAGGGGCCGTGTGCTCGATTCCGCCGGGCGCGGAGGCCCGGGAGTCAGTGCTGAGTCGCCGTCACCGAGTGGATGAAGTCCCGCAGTCGCTCGACGTAGAGGCGCATGTTCTTGTGCGCGATGTCGGTGTCCGGATGGCGACTCGCCAGGTGCAGCCCATCGTGGAGCCGGTTGACCCAGACGCAGGCCTGGGTGCCGTACGACACCCTGATCAGGCCGTGGACCTTCCAGTCGAACCACCGTTCCGAGCGCGGAAGGACACGGGCGTCGACGAACGAGACGATCGAGTACAGGTCCGGGGACGTCGGGCGGAAGTCGGAGCCGAGCAGGCCGAGCACGCGGGCGAGGGGGACGCGGGACAGCCGTCGGTTGGCACGCAACTGGTCGCGCACGCTCCGCAACGCGCCGGGGAAGTCGGACACCTGGCCCATGGCCAGCTCGATGGGGGCGCCGCCGACGTACCAGCCGACGGACTCCGACCACTCCGACTTCGCCCTCGTGTGGAAGGGCACGACCGTGCGGTACACGGGCTGACCGTCGATCTCGTGGGCGATGAGTCCGGTGGCGGCCAGGAGCCCGATCAGGCTCCCTCCGTAGGGCCGGCAGTACGCCTCGAACGCGGCGGCGGCGTCCGCGTCGACGAGCATCTCGCTCATGAGCGTCTGGGGCGTCAGGGTCCCCGGATCCTGGCCGAGGTCGAGGGGGAAACTCGGAAGCCTTCCACCACACCGGCGGATGAACTCCCGCCAGTGGACGACGACGTCGTGCTCCTCGTCGATCCGGTCCGCGTCCCCCCGCTCGACCTGGCAGAAGTCGACGTAACTACCGGGCGGCGGGGTCTCCTCCACGGCGCGTCGCTCGACTCCGGCCGCGTAGAGCTCGTGGATCTCGGCGGGTACGCGCTGAAGGGAGTACGAGTCGACGTTGCTGTGGTCGAAGGCCATGTACACGCTGGCGCCGTCATCCCGGACGACCGCCGTGTACAGGAAGTTGGGCCAGCCGAGCGGGTCGGCCGCGACGTCGAACCGGTCCTGGAGGTGCTGGACGAGTCCCGTCGCGTCGGGGAAGTCGCCGACCGGCTCGCGCTGCAGCGCCACGTCCTGGGGGGACAGCGTGAACCGCCGCATCTCGTCGCCGACCCAGCGGAACCCACTGCGCAGCGTCTCGTGCCGCAGCGTCCAGCGGCGCAGCGAGTCCTCCAGCACATCGAGATCGACCCGCCCGGGAAGGTCGAAGGCGATACCGAGCCAGGTCGGCACGAACAGCCCGCCCTCACGCACGCTCCTGGACGTCCTGATGTGGGATTCCTGAAGGTACGCGGGGGGCCGGGAGTCCTCGGGCAGCGCCGCGGCCTTGGCGACGGTGGCCGGTGAGAGCGTCCATTCCACGAGCCGCCCGGGCCTGACCTCACACCGCTGGATGTCTGTGACACGCACGAGGCGGCTCCGATCACGGGAAGGCGAGGTCACCACATATGTGGCGCCCGAACCAACAACGACACCGGAGGATTCGGGTCACGTGGGGCCGTGGAGGCGAGGCCGGGCCTGAGCGGGCCTGACCGGGGGCGCGCCGACAATGACGGTGATCGCGAGCCGGCCCGTACTAGGTCTGATCGTTCCGCAGGAAGGCCAGGGCGTCGGCGGAGAACCGCTTGTCCGTGAAGGTTCCGCTATGGCTGCGGTCCTGGTAGACGACGAGCCGGGCGTCCGGAATGCCCTTGACGGTCTGCCGGGCCAGGTCGAGTGGGTAGACGATGTCCTTCTCGCCCTGGAGAAGCAGCGTGGGTGCTTTGATCTCGTGCAGTCGACCGCGCAGGTCGAAGCCGTCCTCGGCACCCAGCATGGTGGCGGCGTCGAGGTGTTCGCGGCTGCCGTCCATGAGCCAGAGCAGGCCCCCCAGCGCCGTCCGGCCGATCGTCGAACCGGTGAGCATCTCGGCCAGTGCGGGGCTCGGCCGCTTGCCTTGCCGTGCGCGCTCGATGTAGCGGCGCTGGGCGCGCCTGCCGACCGGGCCGAGGGTGCAGGCCGTACCGCCAAGGACGAGGCGGTCGATCAGCTCGGGGTGGTCGGCGGCGAGCTGGAGGGCGAGCGATCCTCCGGTGGACAGGCCCAGCACGTTCACCGGGCCGCTGAAGGTCGCCCGGATCGCGTCGGCGTGGACAGCGGCGAGCTGGGCCATCGTTGTCGTCGGCGGCAGGCCGGGCGGGCGTATGAGGAGGTGAGTGGTGAACCGCTCGGAGAAGGGTCGCAGCATCCGCAGGGTGAGCCGGCGGCTCGCACCGGTGGGGACGGCCGCCTCCGGCGTGAAGAGCAGGACGATCAACGGCGGTCCTTCGCCGGCCGACAGGCAGGACAGCCCGTGCGTCATGACGCGGCTCCCCGGACCCCGCCGCCGGCGTCGAGGCGGGTGATGCGCCGCTGCGCGGCGAAGGCGGCGGCCGGATAGCGCGGGTCGGGCCGCAGGGCGTATTCGCGCAGGCACGCTTCGGTGAACTTGATGACGTGCTCGTCGCCGTGCTCGGCGGCGCGGGCGCCCAGCTCGTCCAGTGGGGGCAGATCCGGAATCTCCGACTGCCAGGCCGCCGTTCCCTCGTCGCGCCGGTCGGAGGTGAAGGCGAACAGGAACGCCGACTGCACCTGCCAGAGCCGGGCCAGCGTCGGCTCGTGCAGCTCGTGCGGTAGATGCGGGAGTACGAGGCGGACGGCGGCGGGGGCCGTGACGCCGTGGATCAGCGGGACGGGATACACCTCGGGGTGGCCGAGATAGACATCGGCGAACTGGGCCGTCATCTCGCTCAGCAGCCGGGGTGCCTGCTGCGGGGCCAGCGTCTCCAAGGACGCGCCGTAGCCGGGGAGTTCGGCGAGCGTGTCCAGGCGGTGGAGGGCGGTACCCGGCCCCATCGGGCCGTCGAGCGGTACGCGGGGCAGCGTGGCGACCGCGTCGGGCAGCTCGTGGGGGCCGTGCAGTCGCGGGCGGCCGGGGAGTTCGCTGTAGCGGGCCGCCCAGTAGGCCAGGCCCCGGGCCAGTTCCTTCAGCTGGAGCGCTGTGGTTCCGTCGCCGGTCGCGTACAGGCCGCGTACGGCGTGCGCGGTGCGGATGACGCCGTGCGTGAGGCCTGCGAACAGCCCCGGAAGCAGGCGGGGCCACCAGCGCACGAGCACCTCGCGCCAGTGCGCCTCGGCCAGTTCGCGGACGAAGAGCCGCTCCCAGTCCCTGGCCCGCCGGAAGACGCCGAGGGCGGGACGCCACGAGGACTCGTCCGCGGGGTCCAGGGCGAAGCGGGCCGCCGGAGGCTCGTGGTGTTCCATCGCCTTCCGGTAGCGCCCCACCCACCGGGCGACTTCGTCCACTTGCCCGAGCAGGGCGAGCGCCTCGGCACCCATCGGGCCGTGGTTGGCGAGATCCACCCCCTGCCCTCGCTCGTAGCCCAGGTCGTCCATGCGTTCCAGGGCGTCGTTGAGCGCATCGCTGTAACTGATCGACGGCATAGAAGAACCCTTCGTATAGCCAAACAGTTCGGATATCCAAACCATATACGCTTGTAGCATGCCGCACAGCGAGAACGCCGGGAAGGCGTCACGGAAGCCGACCCCGGACGAGCTTGAAGTCGCCGGTCTCGTACCGCTGTTGGAGCCGTTCTTCCGCGGTGCGGTCGTACGGGACCTGATGCCGGAGCCCTTGCGAGGCGCCATGGAGGCGCACGGCCTGACGCCGCGCCACGGCGCGGTACTGCCCCAGTTGCTGGCCGGACAGCCGCTGGCCGTCAGCGAGATCGCCCGACGGCTTCAGGTGTCACTGTCCACCGCCAGCGAACTGGTCGGAGCCCTGAGCCGGGCCGGCATCGTGGACAGGACCGAGGACCCGGCGAACCGCCGCCGCGTCCTGGTGACCCTGGCCGAAGAACACCGCCTGCCACTGGAAGCCTTCATCGTCCGACGGACCGAGCCCCTGCTGCGCGCACTGGAGGGACTGTCGCCCGAGGAGAAGGCGGGATTCCTGACGGGGCTCACGGCCTGGGTCAGCGAAGTGCAGAGGTGAGCGTGCCGTGCGCGCTTCCGCGGGCGACCGCCGGACATCGAAGCCCGCACTGAGAGGCCCGGGCAACGACGAAGCCCCAGGTCGCTGACCTGGGGCTTCGTAGAAGAGCGGATGACGGGAATCGAACCCGCGCCATAAGCTTGGGAATCTATGGCACGGAACCTGTTCGCATGGCTCCTGACCTGCGGGAATCGACCCTTCGAAGCGCCTGTCTCCTGGGCCCTCGCCTCCCGGCCTCGCCGCGTCCTGACCGTTTTCAGGCGGGGATGGTCTGCGGCTGCTTCCGGTCAGTCGGCGGTCAGCCGCCGTCGGCCCAGACCAGGCAGATGTTCCGGTGCAGCTCGCGGAGCCGGGTCAGCGGGCCGGTGGCCGCTTCGCGGTCGCCCACGTTCGCGGCGATCACGGCCACGACCAGCAGCAGGCCCAGGCAGTCGGTCACGATGTGCCGCTTCCTTCCGTTGACCAACTTGCCGCCGTCGAAGCCGCGTGAGGCTGAGGGCACCGAGGCGGCGGCCTTCACCGACTGCGCGTCGATGACCCCCGCCGTCGGCGCCGCCTCGCGCCCCTCACGCTCCCGCACCCGGCCGCGCAGCCGGTCGTGGAACTCTGCGACCAGCCCGTTCTCGCGCCAGCAACGGAAGATGGCATGGACCCGGGCCCAATGGGGGAACTCTGCGGACATCGACCGCCAGGAGATCCCGCCCGCGACCAGGGGAACGGATCGCATCGAGCATCTGGCGGTGGCAGCAGCCCTCGGGCTGCCCAACCCTGCCTTCCAGCCAGGCTGGGTGGGGATTCAGTCCCTGGCCGCGACGATCGTCCGCGCGACCCCTGCCGCTTGGGCCGCGATGCCCGCAATGCTCGACGTAATGAACGAACCACCCCCGGCGAGGTCTCCCACCACGTGCAGACGCGGGTCAGCAGGAACCAGCCCCCCGGCCGGGTGCAGCTCGGCCGAGCCGTCGGCCAGCAGGGCCGTGACCAGCGAGGCGGCCGTCCGAGGGATCGCTCGAGGCAGCGGATTCACGGCGTTGACGACGACGTCATAAGTGCGTACGCCGTCGTCGCCGTGCACCCGGAACACCCCATCCGCAACCTCGATCTTGCGGACGCCCGCGACGACGGTGAGTTGCCCGGAGTCCAACAGCCGCAGCATGGTGGCGGCGTTCACCGGGACCATCGGTGAGGCCACGCTCGTCGCCATACGGAAGTGATGCCGCAGCCGCACGCGGTCGGGCTCGGGCAGCAGCGGCCACGCGTACGGACCAACACTGTGCGCCGTCTCCTGGAGGACCCGGCGGCCGATCCTGGAGTCGTCGACTGCGTCCAGTTGCGCCCGCAAGCGCCGGACCGGCTCTTCGGTTGTGGTCGCCAGCAGTTCGGCCGCGAAGGCTTCGAAGTCCTCTCCCGTCTCCGCCAGCTCGGCGCGCATCAGCCCGATGAGATCCTCGAGGGTGACGACACCGTGCCTTCGGTGCAGCGCCGCCACCCGCTCGGCGGTCACATGCTGCGGCCGGTGCTCGACCGGGCGCTGCCAGACGTGGGGCAGCACACCGCTGCGGGACAGCAGCGTGATCGGCCCGGTGTGCCCGCGCGCGGCGAGCGACACGACGACGTCGACCGCGGTCAGGCCGCTCCCGATGACCGCGATGTCGCTGCCGGGCGGCACCCTGTCGAGTGTGCGTGCCAGCGGGTACGGATCATCCACGAAACCGGAGGCGCCGCCGAGACCGTAGTGGTCTTGCGGCGTCCCCCCGCCCACGCACAGCGCCACGTGGCCGGCCTCGTGCCCACGTCCGTCCTCGGTGCGCAGCGACCAGTTGGCCCCGGACCGGGCTACCCCGGTGACGCGGGCGGTCACGATGCGAACCCGCCAGCCGTCTTCGCGCAGGGTGGCCAACGCCGTCTCCGCGGTGTGCGTCAGGTATTCGCCGTAGAGCGCGCGCGGAACCAGCGGCCGGCCCAGCCGGTCGTCGAGGTGAGCCGGGCCACGCGTGCCCAGCCAGGCCGCGTAGTGCCCGAAGTCCAGATGGCGGATCGACATGATGGCCGGTGGTGCGTTGACCAACACCGTGTCCAGGTCCGGGCCGTAGGGGCGGCCTCGCCAAAGATGCGGGGACGGTTCGAACACCGTGATGGCGCCAGGGCTGTCGGCGCTGGCCGCCAGCGTGTCCAGCAGGCCGACCGCGGCAGCACCCGCTCCGACGATTGCGATGTCCATGTTCTTCCCTTCACATTCCAGGCCGCCACCGAAAGGAGCCGCGGCCTCTTCGAGCCTCGCCGCCGCCCATGCCGAGCCCCATCCCCCACGAGCGGTGACCTGCCGGGAATGACCCCCTCAAACGGGGGGTTGGCGCAGGACAGGAGGGCGGGCAGGCTGGCCTGCATCCACACCACGGGAGGGATCTCCATGCCCGATGCGCGCAGCCACGCCGAGGTGCTGTCAGGTCACGCCAAGGTGCTGTCGAGTGCGGAGCGGGCCACAGACACACGCGAACTCTTCAGCCTGACGTCCGCCCACCTGCGACGGCTCATGACGTTCGACTCGGCCGTATGGGCGGCCACCGACCCGGAGACCGGCCTCATCACCGCGCCGATGCTGGTGGAGAACCTCGGCTCCAGCGAGCGCTGCGCCGAATACTGGGAAAGCGAACTCCTGGAGGAGAACGTCCTCCCGTTTCGGGACCTCGCCCGCGCCGCCGTCCCGGCGGCCGGCCTGCGCGCGGCCACCGGCGACCTGCCGGCACGCAGCGCGCGCTTCCGCCGGCTGCTCGGGAGCCAGGGCGTGGATGACGAACTACGGGCCGTGCTGCGGGTCGGCGACCGGCCATGGGCCGTGGTGAGCCTGTTCCGCATGCGCGGTGGCCCCCCGTTCGGCCCGGCTGAGACCACGCTGCTCGCCGGCCTGTCCGGTCTGCTGGCCTCTCGGGTACGCCGGTTCGCCCGCCCGTCCGCGTCCGGCGGCGCAACCGACGCACCCGCGCCCGGACTGGTGCTCTTCGATCCCTCCGGCGAACCGACGTCGATCAACGAGGAGGCGCGGCAGCACCTCTCGCAGCTCCCTGAAGGCCCCTCCATCCCCTCGCAGTTGGGCCTGAGGCTGCCGATCTGGGTGGTCGCCACCGCGCTGCAGGCACGGGCGATCGCCCGGGGCCGCGACCGAGCAGGCGGCGCGCGAGTGCGCATCCGAACCGTCGACGGCCGCTGGTTGACCTGCCACGCCTCCTGTCTCAGCGGCCCCGCCGGGCAACCCGGCCCCGTGGCACTCGTCATCGAGCAGACGGCCGCCGGCGACCGGGCGGTCCTCATCGCCGAGGCGTACGGCCTGACGCCGCGCGAGCTGGAAATCACCCAGCTCATCACGCGCGGGCTGCCCACCACCGAGATCGCCTCGACGCTGTTCATCTCCCCGCACACCGTGCGCGACCACCTCAAGGCCGTCTTCGGCAAGGCGGAGGTCTCCACCCGAGGCGAACTCGTCGCACGACTCTTCGCCGAGCACTACCGGCCCGTGTGAGTGCCCCACCCGTCAGGCGTCGAAGCGGCGGCGGGAGGTCTCGATGTGACCGAGGTACGGGGCGAGCGTCCGCACACATGCGGCAGCCGGTCAGGCCGGCCGATGAACTGACGTGGCAAGCCGCGACGTGTCAAGGGGGTTGGCCGCCCGCCTGTTCGGGGGTTGGGCCCAATGATCTTGTGCCGGTGTCCTGGCAGAGTCGTCGTCAAGCGACCGAGCGGCCCGTACAGGCCGGCCACGACCAGGGGGAAGACACATGTACCGCAAGCGCATCGCCACCGCGGTTCTGCTCGCCGCAACAACCATCGGGGCGTTCGTTCCGGCGGCCGCGGCTCGGCCGATCGACCCGGTACAGCGGCAGTTGGATCTGCTCGTCGACGCCGACAAGGTCCCGGGCGCCCTGGCCTACGACGGCAGGACGACGCGTACCGCCGGTGTCGCGGACCTGGAGTCGGGCCGGCCCATGGTCGATGAGCGGGGGCGGATCCGGGTGGCCAGCAACACCAAGGCGTTCACCGCGGCAGCGGTGATGCGCCTGGTGGCGGACGGGCGGATACGGCTGGACGACCGCGCCGGCCGGTACGTGCCACAGCTCTCCGAGCACAGGATCACGATCAGGCAGTTGCTCAAGCAGACCAGCGGGCTGCCGGAGTACGCCACGCTGGTCGACTGGACCCGGCCCGGCACGCCCGAGGACTATCTGGCCCTCGTGCTCAAGGAGAAGCCCGGTTTCGAGCCCGGCACCGGCTGGGGCTACTCCAACACCAACTACCTCGCGCTCGGCATGGTGATCGACAAGGCGTCGGGGGTCGGCTTCCGCACGTACATCGAGCGCGCGATCCTGCGCCCGCTGCACCTGGACGACACCTACTGGCCCACGCCTGGCGAGCTGTCCCTGCGCGGACCGCACGCCCGCAACTACGGCATCCACCCGGCCGCCCCGGAGGCCGGCCGGGTGGACGTCACCGAGCTTCCCGGGTACGAATTCGGGGCATCCGGCGGCCTCGTCTCCACGCCCAAGGACCTCAACGCCTTCTGGGACGGGCTGTTGGGCGGCCGCCTCCTGCCCGGCTGGGCGGTGCGCCAGATGACCCGGGACACCACCGCTGTCGGTGGACGCGACGTCTACCCGGCGGGCAGCCGCTACGGCTACGGCATCGCCTCGATCCCCCTCAGCTGCGGCGGCGTCTACTGGGGCCACGGCGGCGACCTGCCCGGCGACTCCGTGGGCGGAGGCCGCGCCACGGCGGGCCGCGGCACCGTGACCGTCTACACCACGACCTGGGCGGCCGAAGGCGAAAGCCTTCGCCACCTCCAAGGGGCGGTGGACGCGGCCCTGTGCGCCAAGAAGCGCTAGCCGCCTGGAGCAGCCGCTTCTACGCCCTGAGAGGTCTAGACAATAAGCAAGCCCCAGGTCGCTGACCTGGGGCTTTGCTCCAGTTGGTCCAGTTCCCGCGCCGGCAGAAGGTATTACGTTGACAGCGCCCCGTACGGCGCTCCTGTCGACCTCTGGCCGTTCGCCGTCGTCAGCCTGTGCGAGCCCTCGCGACCGCCGGAGCCACCGTCGCCGTCAACCACCTCGGCCAGGACCCCGAGGCCCACGCCCTCCTCGCCGCCTTGGAGCGTGACGGAAGCCCTGGCATCGCGGTGAACGCCGACCTGACCGACCTGACCGCCGTGCAGACGATGGCGGACCTCGTCCGCGCCGAGATCGGCCCCGTCGACATCCTCGTCAACAACGCCGGCTCCTACCCCCGCGTCCCCTGGCATGATCGAACGCCGCTGGGGCCGGATCGTGAACACCGGCAGCGTCAACGCCCGCGCCGGCCGCACCAACCTCGTCGCGTACAGCACCGCCAAGGCCGGCCTCCTGGGCCTGACCCGCTCCCTGGCCCGTGAGCTCGGCCCGTACGGCATCTGCGTCAACACCGTCCTGCCCGGCGCCATCGAGGTGGAAGCCGAGACCGCCGTCCCCGCCCACCACCGCGCTCGCCCGGAAGGCCAGATCAACCGCCAGTGCGTCCCTCGCCGCGGACGCCCCGAAGACGTGGCGGCCCTGGTGGCGTTCCTCGTCGGCCCGTCCGCGTCGTTCATCACTGGGCAATCCGTCCACGTCGACGGCGGCTGGCTGCTGCACTGAGACCGTCAACAAGCAAGGAGACAGAGCGAAATGATCGAACGAGTCCGAGCCGTCCTCGTCACCGCGGACGACACGATGCTGGTCATCCGCCGCACCAAGCCCGGAATCCCCGTGTACTGGGTGCTGCCCGGCGGCGGGGTCGAGGAGAGCGACGAGTCCCGGGAGGCCGCTCTCCACCGGGAGATCCACGAGGAGATCGCGGGGAAGGCCGACATCGTCCGCCTCCTGCACACGATGGAGTCCGACACCGAGGGTCAGCTCTTCTACCTCGCCCGCATCGCGACGTGGTCCTTCGAGGACCGCACCGGCCCGGAGTTCAGTGCCGAGGGACGCGGCGAATACGCGCTGGAGGAGATCCCGCTGACCACGGAGGGGGTCGACAGTATCGACCTCAAGCCCGAGGAGATCGCTCATGTCCTGCGGGGTGCCATCGGCGCGGGCACGCTCGGGGCCGGGGTCGTGGTCTAGTCGTACGACACCCGAACATGCCACCGGGGCCAACGCTGAATTGCGTTGGCCCTGGTGGCGTTGCTCAGACGACGAGTGAGGTGGTGGGAGGGGGGATGGGCTCGATCGCAGCCCGTTCTGCTGTGTGGCGAGCAGTGCGAGCAAGGGCGGTGTGTCCGCAGCGGCAGCTGTGTTCAGACGACTTCTCCTCCTGCTCTGGCCTCGATCCGCCCCCGGTCGAGGCTGGAAAGACCTGCGCCCCCTGGTGCAGGTCCTCTCCTGCCCCTCGGGGGCGGGTTCGACGGAAGCTACGCTTCCGTCCCAACTTGCTGCCTGGTCTGAGGCTGGGGCCCGGGGTTCCTGCCGCTGCGGATGGTGAGGTCCGTAGGTGTGCAGGTCGGGCATGCCGGGCCTCTCTTCGGAGGTGGGGGTGCCAGGTAGCGGAGCAAGAGGCGGGCCTGCCGTGAGACTTCGCTGTGATGGGCGGAGCGGGGTCCTTCCGGATCAGTCCTGGGTGGGGTCGGGATGGGCGGCTTCGAGTTCGGCCTGGATGAAGTTCTTGGCCTGGTCCAGACGTTCGCGTCCTACGCGCAGCCCCTTGTCGCGGATGGCCTTTTCGATGTGGCGGCGTGAGACCTTGCCGCCACGACCCAGCGGGGCTGTCCGCCCGATCTCGATTGCCTGCTCGAAGGTGGCGCTGGACGGGCGGCCGGGATGTCCGACGGGCGCCGTATCGGGCTCAGCCACTTGCTCGGGGGCGGACGGAGCCACGTCGGCGATGGGGTGTGGCGCGGATCTGGGTACGGAGCCATGCCCGGGCCGAGGGCGCAAGGGCCTGCTTGCACGCGGCACGGCCATCCTGGGCCATTCGCCGCCCGCGAGGTCGGCGACGCTGATCAGCGGCTCACAGGTGTCCGCCGCGCGGTCTTCGACAGGAAGGTTGGGTACAGGGGCCCTGGCCTCGTCATGCAGGCTGCCGAGCCAGTCCACCAGCCGCTCGCGAAGTTCCTGGACCAGCAAGTCGTCCCGGCCGTATCGCCAAGGGGTCGCCTCCTCGTTTGCGGTACGGCGGCGCATACGGATGACCATGGACCGGTCCATGATCGTGTCAGGCAAGTCTCCGATGCCGGCTAGGGCGGCCATGGCGCAGGTGGAGAACTGCTGTACCTCGTGGTTGGGGCCGGACACCCGCAGCGTGAGCCGGTTGCGCATGTGGCCTGCGTTGAGGAGCCCACGCAACTCCTCGTTCTTCTCGGCGACCTTCGCCGCGGAACCACTGCAGCCACCGTCCACAAGCTCGTGCCACGCCTTCCGGCTCCCGGTGGGGCTGCTCGGAGGAGGTGACGCCCCAGCATGCGACGTAGGCACCCTGTCGCGGGTCGTGGCGGGTCAGCGATCAATCTGACGCCCCGTGAGGGGACTTATGGCACGCGAATGGCACGCGGGCTCTGAGAGGTCTAGACAACGACGAAGCCCCAGGTCACTGACCTGGGGCTTCGCAGAAGAGCGGATGACGGGAATCGAACCCGCGCTATAAGCTTGGGAAGCTCATGTTCTACCATTAAACTACATCCGCCTCGCGGCCCGTTGATCGGTACCGCAGACTCGGATCACTGTACCCCATCGCGAAGTAGCCGCGTACGGGCCGTGACGGAGTGCCGTCTGGAGTGGTGTCCTGTTCATCCCCTAATGTGGCTGTCTCGTCCACCACTTGTCGGGGAAGGGACTTGATGGGTTCGATGGGTTCGATGGAGCGCACCGTCGTCCGCTGTGCCGAAGGGCATGTGTTCAGTACCGCCTCGTTCCCGTTGCAGCAGCTCGGGGCCGGGCGGATCGGGCCAGGGCGGCTCGTGCGGTGTCCACGGTGTGCGCGGCTGCGGCACGCGGTGCCCGTGGAGCTTGAGCAGCGCTGATGAACGGACGGGCGCGGAGTCTTCCCGGTCTTCCCGATTGGGGCAGGTCCGCGCCCTCTGCGTATCGTGGGGGCGTGCTTCTCTCAGACAAGGACATCCGGGCCGAGATCGACGCCGGACGGGTGCGCATCGACCCGTACGACGAATCCATGGTGCAGCCCTCGAGCATCGACGTGAGGCTTGACCGCTTCTTCCGGGTGTTCGAGAACCACCGCTACCCCCACATCGACCCCGCCGTCGAGCAGCTCGACCTGACCCGCGAGGTCGAGCCCGAGGGCGACGAGGCGTTCATCCTCCACCCCGGCGAGTTCGTGCTCGCCTCGACCTACGAGGTCATCAGCCTCCCCGACGACATCGCGTCGCGGCTGGAGGGCAAGAGCTCCCTCGGGCGGCTCGGGCTCGTCACCCACTCCACCGCCGGGTTCATCGACCCCGGCTTCTCCGGGCACGTGACCCTGGAACTGTCGAACCTCGCCACCCTGCCGATCAAGCTCTGGCCGGGCATGAAGATCGGCCAGCTGTGCCTGTTCCGGCTGAGCTCGCCCGCCGAGTTCCCGTACGGCAGCGAGCGCTACGGCTCGCGCTACCAGGGGCAGCGGGGGCCGACGGCCTCCCGCTCGTTCATGAACTTCCATCGAACCCAGGTGTGAGCAGCTATGAGTGACGTACGGGAGAACCTCACCTACGAGGGATTCGGGCACGCCGTCCGCGAGCTCGCGCAGACCATCGCCGACGACGGCTACGAGCCCGACGTCGTGCTCTCCATCGCCCGCGGCGGCGTCTTCGTCGCCGGCGGTCTGGCCTACGCCCTCGACTGCAAGAACATCCACCTCGTCAATGTGGAGTTCTACACCGGGGTCGGGACGACGCTGGAAATGCCGGTCATGCTTGCGCCCGTGCCCAACGCGATCGACTTCTCCGACAAGAAGGTCCTGATCGCCGACGACGTCGCCGACACCGGCAAGACCCTCAAGCTCGTCCACGACTTCTGCGTCGACCACGTCGCCGAGGTCCGCTCCGCCGTCATCTACGAGAAGTCCCACTCCCTCGTGAAGTGCGAGTACGTGTGGAAGAAGACCGATGAGTGGATCAACTTCCCGTGGAGTGTCGAACCGCCCGTCGTACGTCGCGAGGGACAGGTTCTCGACGCCTGAGGCAGTCGGTGATTCCTCAGTACGTACGTGGAAGGCCCCCGTCCATTTCGGCGGGGGCCTTCCGTCGTTCGTGTGTGCGTACGTCCTACAGCATGCCCAGCTTGATCAGTGACAGCAGCGCCACCAGCTGGATCGCCGACGCTCCCAGTGCCTTCGGCCACGGCAGGTCGTGCGAGCGGCTCACCATCATCGTGAACAGCGCGCCCGCCGCCAGCCACGTCAGCCAGCCCAGGACCTGTACCAGGCCGTTCTCGCCGCCCAGGAAGAGCGCGAAGACCAGGCGGGGAGCGTCCGTGATCGACATGATCAGCATCGACAGGCCCACCGTCGGCTGCCACGAACCGTCGCCGCCCAGCTGGCGCGCCAGCGTGTTCGTCACCGCGCCCATGATCAGGCCGGCCACGACGAAGCCCACGCCCGTCATCAGGACGTACGGGATCGCCGTCGACAGCGTCGCGTTGATCGCCTCTTCGCGCGCCTTGTCGAAGCCGAAGATCGCCAGCAGGCCGTAGAGGAACGTGACCGTCAGCGCCGGGCCCCACACCGCGTGGTCGCGCATCTGCAGGAACGTCGGGCCCGGGCGCAGCACGATGCCGCTGAGCAGCGCCTTCCAGGGCAGTCTCGGGCCCGTCGGGGCCGGGGGCGCGCCCGCGTCGTACGTCGCCGCGTTGCCGTACGGGTCCTCGTTCACGCTGAACATCTGCGTGTGCCCCGGCGTGTTCGCCGCGTAGTTCTGCTGCTGATGGTGCTGCTGCTGCGCCCCGTACGGGTCCCCGAAGTACTCCGGCTCCCCGTACCCGCCGCCGCCCTGCTGCGGGGCCTGCTGGGGCCACTGCTGCTGCGGGTGGGGCGGCGGGGCCGCGTTGTACCCGTACGGCGCCTGCTGCGGTTGTTGTTGCGGGGGGCGGTTGTTGTCCCGGCCGCGTCCGTTCCTGAATCCAGCCACGTCATTGAACGTACCCGGTCCCGCCGGGGCTCCGCTCCTTCACCCCGGAGCTGCCACTGAGCTGTGACATCCCCTAGGGGGTTACAGGGTTGGCGGCTAGGGCTCGGCCGGCTGTTACACGGGCTATGGGTGGTCTATGCATGGGCGGTTTAGCGTTTCGGGTGTTGTAGGACGAAACGTATTAAACAGGTATTCAAGGGGTCCTCATGCGCTTCACCCGTCGCACCATCCGTACCGCAGCGATCGCCACCGGCACCATCGCCGCCCTGGCCCTTCCCACCGCCGGCGCCTTCGCCGTCGACAATCCTGCGGACCAGGGTGATCAGAACGAGCAGAGCGACCAGCAGCAGCCTCAGGTGGAAACGCCCGTCGAGCGCGCCTTCGTCAAGTCCTTCAAGCTCGCCGACGGCTCCGTCGCCAAGGTCTACCAGACCGGCACCGACCAGTACGCCGCCGAGATCTGGGCCGACGGCGCCCTCATCGACACCCTCACCACCTCCACCGGAAGTCCCGCCTACGGGCAGAACAACGGCCTCCATGTCGTCCTTCAGCCCGACGGCACCGTCACCTCCTGGGTCCAGGGCGCCCCCAAGCCCCAGCCCAAGCCCAAGCCCGAGCCCGAGAACAAGAAGAAGGACGTCTCCGTTCGCGTCACCCTGCCCGACGGGCGCATCGCCTCGCTCGTCAAGGGGCACCACGGGCCCCGCGCCGTGATCTCCCTGCCGAACGGCAACCACCTCGGCACCCTCGACCTGAAGAACCCCACCGCCACCCACGACGGCTGGACCTACAAGGTCGTCGTCGTCGGCAAGGGCGCGTACCGGTTCGTCGTCATCGACAGCCCCAAGCAGGGCGGCAACAGCTGGGTGTACGACTTCCAGGGCAGGCTCGTCGAGAAGTACCAGGTCCAGAAGAAGGCCGCCCCCACCTCCACGCCCACCTCCACCCACCTCGTCCCCAAGGGCACCGTCCCCAAGGGCGCCGTGAAGGCCGGGGTCGAGAACGTCTCCGGGTTCTCCGGCCAAGCCGCCCTCATCGGCGCCGGCGGCGGGCTCGCCGCCCTCGGGGCCGCCGGGCTCGGGTTCGCCCTCTACCACCGGCGTGGGCAGCAGCAGGGCTGACGAAAGCCGAAGAGCCCATAGGCCCATGGAAAAGGCCGCCCTGCGCTTCTCGCGCCGGGCGGCCCTTCCGTCTCTACATCTCTACACGTGCTTACTACTCCGCCGACACCGGCTCAGGATCCGGCTCGTCCGCCCCCTCGGCGGCCTCCGGCTTCTTCTTCACCGAGTCGAGCAGCAGCTGCGCCACGTCCACC
Organism: Streptomyces sp. NPDC058579; assembly: GCF_042718575.1. Taxonomy (NCBI): domain Bacteria; kingdom Bacillati; phylum Actinomycetota; class Actinomycetes; order Kitasatosporales; family Streptomycetaceae; genus Streptomyces; species Streptomyces sp. NPDC058579. Next base: position 218,855 of record NZ_JBHXPI010000001.1, on the reverse strand, counting down.
ACCTGGACGGACTCCTTCGCCTTGCCCTCGTTCTTCTTGCCGTTGACCGAGTCGGTCAGCATGACCAGGCAGAACGGGCAGGCCGTCGAGACGATGTCCGGGTTCAGGGACAGGGCCTCGTCGACTCGCTCGTTGTTGATGCGCTTGCCGATCCGCTCCTCCATCCACATCCGCGCGCCACCGGCGCCGCAGCAGAAGCCGCGCTCCTTGTGGCGGTGCATCTCCTGCTGGCGCAGGCCCGGGACGGCCGACATGATCTCGCGCGGGGGCGTGTAGACCTTGTTGTGGCGGCCCAGGTAGCACGGGTCGTGGTACGTGATCAGACCGTCGACCGGCGTCACCGGGACCAGCTTGCCCTCGTCGATGAGGTGCTGGAGCAGCTGCGTGTGGTGGATGACCTCGAACTCGCCGCCCAGCTGCGGGTACTCGTTCGCGATCGTGTTGAAGCAGTGCGGGCAGGTCGCGACGATCTTCTTCGCCGACTTCGGCTTCTTGGTCTCGGGGGACTCGTCGTCCTCGCCGAACGCCATGTTCAGCATCGCGACGTTCTCCTGGCCCAGCTGCTGGAACAGCGGCTCGTTGCCCAGGCGGCGCGGGGAGTCACCCGTGCACTTCTCGTCGCCGCCCATGATCGCGAACGAGACGCCCGCCATGTGCAGCAGCTCCGCGAAGGCCTTCGTCGTCTTCTTGGCCCGGTCCTCCAGGGCGCCCGCGCAGCCGACCCAGTACAGGTAGTCGACCTCGGTGAGGTCCTCGACGTCCTCGCCGACGATCGGGACCTCGAAGTCGACCTCCTTGGTCCACTCGACGCGCTTCTTCTTCGCCAGGCCCCAGGGGTTGCCCTTCTTCTCCAGGTTCTTGAGCATCGTGCCGGCCTCCGAGGGGAAGGCGGACTCGATCATCACCTGGTAGCGGCGCATGTCGACGATGTGGTCGATGTGCTCGATGTCGACCGGGCACTGCTCCACGCACGCACCGCAGGTGGTGCAGGACCACAGCACGTCCGGGTCGATGACGCCGTTCTCCTCGGCGGTGCCGATCAGCGGGCGCTCGGCCTCCGCCAGAGCGGCGGCCGGGACACCGGCGAGCTGCTCCGCCGTGGCCTTCTCGTTGCCCTCCATGTCCTTGCCGCCGCCCGCGAGCAGGTACGGCGCCTTGGCGTGCGCGTGGTCGCGCAGCGACATGATCAGGAGCTTGGGGGAGAGCGGCTTGCCCGTGTTCCAGGCGGGGCACTGCGACTGGCAGCGGCCGCACTCGGTACAGGTGGAGAAGTCGAGGATGCCCTTCCAGGAGAACTGCTCGACCTGGGAGACACCGAAGACGGCGTCCTCGGCCGGGTCCTCCCAGTCGATCTCCTTGCCGGCCGTCGTCATCGGCTGGAGCGCGCCGAGGGCGGTGGAGCCGTCCGCGTTCCGCTTGAACCAGATGTTCGGGAAGCCGAGGAAGCGGTGCCAGGCGACACCCATGTTGGTGTTCAGCGAGACCGTGATCATCCACGTGAAGGACGTGACGATCTTCAGCGCCGCGACGAAGTATGTGAGGTGCTGGATCGTGGAGAGGTCCAGGCCGTCGAGGAGCGCGATCAGCGGGTACGAGGCGAAGAAGCCGGGCTCCCAGCTGGTCACGTGGTGCTGGACGCCTTCGAGGGCGCGCAGCGTCATGATGCAGAGGCCGACGATGAGGATGACGGCCTCGACGAAGTACGCCTGGCCGGTCTTGGAGCCCGTGAAGCGCGACTTGCGGCCCGCCCTGGTCGGCTTGGAGAGCTGCCGGATCACGATGAGGGTCACGATGCCGAGGACCGTCATCAGGCCGAGGAACTCGGTGAAGATCTCGTACGGCAGCCAGTCGCCGATGATCGGGATCAGCCAGTCGGCCTGGAAGAGCTGGCCGAAGGCGTTGACGATCGTCAGCAGCAGCGAGAAGAAGCCCACCGCCACGAACCAGTGCGCCACGCCGACGACGCCCCAGCGGTTCATGCGCGTGTGGCCGAGGAACTCCTTGACCAGCGTGATGGTGCGCTGCTTCGGGTCGCCGGTGCGCGTGCCTGCGGGTACGGGCTGGCCGAGCATCACGTAGCGGTAGATCTGCGCGGTGGCGCGGCCGAACAGCGCGACGGCCACCACCGTGATGGCGATCGACACGATGATCGCGGCGAGTTGCATGAGGGGCTCCTCGGGCGGGCCTGCGAGGCGGGAGTGCCGACCCTCGTCAGTGACGTCCCCGGCACTGTCGAGTGTGGCACTACTAAGCGGTAACTTATTCAGTCCGAGCTGAGATTACCGCCTGACGGCGCCGCCCTGTAGCGGCACCCGCGGTGATCTGTGTCGCTCAGGCAAGCCTTGCCGGCCGGGTCCGTCCGGCCGTGGAACCGCTCGCCGCGCGACGCCTGCGGACTGCTGGAAGCGTACGCGCCAGGATGGCGAGGTCCATTCCGAGCCAGTGATGGTCCACATAGTGGAGGTCGAGCAGCTCGCGCTCCTCCCAGGGCAGCTCCGAGCGCCCGCTGATCTGCCAGAGCCCGGTGACGCCGGGGCGCACCGACAGCCGGCGGCGGGACTCGCCCACGCACTCGCGGTGCCCGGGCGTGAGCGGGCACGGGCCGACAAGGGACATCTCGCCCCGTACGACGTGCAGCAGCAGGGGCAGTCCGGCCAGTGGGGTCTTCGTGCGGAAGGTGAGCATCTCGAAGGGGTGTCCGTGCCGGCCCGCGACGGTGCGGCGGCGCATCACCCCGCCCGGTCCCGCGGTCGCGAGGGCGACGGAGAGGGCGACGGCGGCGAACAGGGGGGAGAGGACGGTCAGCAGGGTCAGTCCGCCGAAGAGGTCCAGTGCGCGCTTGGCCGTCATGAAGCTTTCCCACACCCTTTCGAGTGATATTCGTGGGATATTCGGGGTGTATGAGCGCTAAGCCCGCTTTGCCCGACAGGGGTATCCGGACTCTCTCGCGCCGCGGAGGGCCGAGGTCGGGATCGACGCGCCATCCGCGCCTCTTTGAGTGACTCTCAGGGTGAAGAGTTGAGTCGGCTCCACTCAGGTCTGTTGACGCACTCGACCTCGTCGTGCATCCTTGAGCCAGATCCACTCAAGTCGGTCAGCTGGAGGAATTGAAATGGCACGTGCGGTCGGCATCGACCTGGGCACGACTAACTCCGTCGTCAGCGTTCTGGAAGGCGGCGAGCCCACCGTCATCACCAACGCCGAGGGTGCCAGGACCACGCCGTCCGTCGTCGCCTTCGCGAAGAACGGTGAGGTGCTCGTCGGCGAGGTCGCCAAGCGCCAGGCGGTCACCAACGTCGACAGGACCATCCGGTCGGTCAAGCGCCACATGGGCACCGACTGGAAGATCGAGATCGACGGGAAGAACTTCAACCCGCAGCAGATGAGCGCCTTCATCCTGCAGAAGCTGAAGCGCGACGCCGAGGCGTACCTGGGCGAGAAGGTCGTCGACGCGGTCATCACCGTCCCGGCGTACTTCAACGACTCCGAGCGTCAGGCCACCAAGGAGGCCGGTGAGATCGCGGGCCTCAACGTCCTGCGCATCGTCAACGAGCCGACCGCGGCCGCCCTGGCCTACGGCCTGGACAAGGACGACCAGACGATCCTCGTCTTCGACCTCGGTGGCGGCACCTTCGACGTGTCCCTCCTGGAGATCGGCGACGGCGTCGTCGAGGTGAAGGCCACCAACGGTGACAACCACCTCGGTGGTGACGACTGGGACCAGCGCGTCGTCGACTACCTGGTGAAGCAGTTCGCCAACGGTCACGGCGTCGACCTGGCCAAGGACAAGATGGCTCTCCAGCGTCTCCGCGAGGCCGCGGAGAAGGCGAAGATCGAGCTGTCGTCCTCCACCGAGACGTCGATCAACCTGCCGTACATCACGGCCTCCGCCGAGGGCCCGCTGCACCTGGAGGAGAAGCTCACCCGGGCTCAGTTCCAGCAGCTCACGGCCGACCTTCTGGACCGCTGCAAGACGCCGTTCCACAACGTCATCAAGGACGCGGGCATCAACCTGTCCGAGATCGACCACGTCGTTCTCGTCGGTGGCTCCACCCGTATGCCGGCCGTCGCCGAGCTCGTCAAGGAGCTGACCGGTGGCCAGGAGGCCAACAAGGGTGTGAACCCGGACGAGGTCGTCGCCATCGGCGCCGCCCTGCAGGCCGGTGTCCTCAAGGGTGAGGTCAAGGACGTCCTGCTCCTCGACGTGACCCCGCTGTCGCTTGGTATCGAGACCAAGGGCGGCATCATGACCAAGCTCATCGAGCGCAACACCACGATCCCGACCAAGCGGTCCGAGATCTTCACGACGGCCGAGGACAACCAGCCGTCGGTGCAGATCCAGGTCTACCAGGGCGAGCGCGAGATCGCGGCGTACAACAAGAAGCTCGGCATGTTCGAGCTGACCGGTCTGCCGCCGGCCCCGCGTGGCGTCCCGCAGATCGAGGTCGCCTTCGACATCGACGCCAACGGCATCATGCACGTGACCGCGAAGGACCTGGGCACGGGCAAGGAGCAGAAGATGACCGTCACCGGTGGCTCCTCGCTGCCGAAGGACGAGGTCAACCGGATGCGCGAAGAGGCCGAGAAGTACGCGGACGAGGACCACGCCCGTCGCGAGGCCGCCGAGTCCCGCAACCAGGGCGAGCAGCTCGTCTACCAGACGGAGAAGTTCCTCAAGGACAACGAGGACAAGGTCCCCGGTGAGGTCAAGACCGAGGTCGAGACCGCCGTCGCCGAGCTGAAGGAGAAGCTCAAGGGCGAGGACACCGCGGAGATCCGTACGGCCACCGAGAAGGTCGCGGCCGTCTCCCAGAAGCTCGGCCAGGCCATGTACGCCGACGCCCAGGCCGCGCAGGCCGCCGGCGGCGACGCCCCGCAGGGCGAGGCCAAGGCCGACGACGACGTCGTCGACGCCGAGATCGTCGACGACGAGAAGCCCGGTGACGCGAAGGGCGGCGCTGCCTGATGACGGAGGAGACCCCGGGCTTCGAGGAGAAGCCCGACGTCCCCTCCGGCGCCGACGACGCCGCCGAGACCGCCGAGACCCCCTCCGCGGAGGAGGGCTCGGCGGCCCCGGCCGGGGACGCCGCACAGACGGCCGGCCTGACGGCGCAGCTGGACCAGGTACGCAGCGCGCTCGGTGAGCGCACCGCGGACCTCCAGCGGCTCCAGGCCGAGTACCAGAACTACCGCCGGCGGGTGGAGCGTGACCGGGTCACCGTCAAGGAGATCGCGGTCGCGGGCCTCCTGACGGAGCTGCTGCCCGTGCTCGACGACATCGGCCGGGCCCGGGACCACGGCGAACTCGTGGGCGGCTTCAAGTCGGTGGCCGAGTCGCTGGAGACGGTGGCCGCCAAGCTGGGGCTGCAGCAGTTCGGCAAGGAGGGCGAGCCCTTCGACCCGACGATCCACGAGGCCCTGATGCACAGCTACGCGCCGGACGTCACGGAGACGACCTGCGTGGCGATCCTGCAGCCTGGGTACCGGATCGGCGAGCGGACCATCCGGCCCGCCCGCGTCGCGGTGGCCGAGCCCCAGCCCGGGGCGACGCCGGCCGCGAAGGAAGAGAAGCCGGCGGACGAGGAGAGCGGTGGCCCCGAAGAGGGCTAGCGCGACGAACACCGGAGCAGTCCGGAAGGAGGGACGTCGATGAGCACGAAGGACTTCGTCGAGAAGGACTACTACAAGGTTCTCGGCGTCCCCAAGGACGCCACCGACGCCGAGATCAAGAAGGCGTACCGGAAGCTCGCCCGCGAGAACCACCCGGACGCCAACAAGGGCGACACGAGCGCGGAGGCGCGCTTCAAGGAGATCTCCGAGGCGAACGACATCCTCGGTGACCCCAAGAAGCGCAAGGAGTACGACGAGGCCCGCGCCCTCTTCGGCAACGGCGGCTTCCGCGCCGGGCCCGGCGGGCAGGGCGGCTCGTTCAACTTCGACCTGGGCGACCTCTTCGGCGGCGCCCAGCGCCCCGGCGGAGCCGGCGGGGCGGGCGGGGCCGGTGGCTTCGGAGGCGGCATCGGCGACGTCCTCGGCGGCATGTTCGGCCGGGGCGCGGGCGGCGGCGCGGGCACGCGCACGCAGCCGCGCCGCGGCCAGGACATCGAGTCCGAGGTGACGCTCAGCTTCACCGAGGCCGTGGACGGCGCCACGGTGCCGCTGCGGATGTCCTCCCAGGCGCCCTGCAAGGCCTGTTCGGGCACCGGCGACAAGAACGGCACGCCCCGCGTCTGCCCGACCTGCGTCGGCACCGGCCAGGTCTCGCGCGGCAGCGGCGGCGGCTTCTCGCTCACCGACCCGTGCGTGGACTGCAAGGGCCGCGGCCTGATCGCCGAGACCCCCTGCGAGGTCTGCAAGGGCAGCGGCCGGGCCAAGTCCTCCCGCACGATGCAGGTCCGCATTCCCGCCGGGGTCTCCGACGGCCAGCGGATCCGGCTGCGCGGCAAGGGCGCTCCCGGCGAGCGCGGCGGCCCGTCCGGCGATCTGTACGTGGTCGTCCATGTCGACGCCCACCCGGTCTTCGGCCGCAGGGACGACAACCTGACCGTCACCGTGCCCGTCACCTTCGACGAGGCGGCGCTCGGCGGCGAGATCAAGGTGCCGACGCTCGGCGGCCCGGCGGTGACGCTGAAGCTGCCGGCCGGCACGCCCAACGGCCGGACGATGCGCGCCCGCGGCAAGGGCGCGCTCCGCAAGGACGGGACGCGCGGCGATCTGCTGGTGACGGTGGAGGTCGCGGTGCCCAAGGAGCTCGACGACAAGGCCCGCGAGGCCCTTGAGACCTACCGTCAGGCGACGGCGGGCGAGGACCCCAGGGCAGAGTTGTTCCAGGCCGCGAAGGGAGCTTGACCCGATGGACAGCCGACCGGGACGCAGCCGTAACCCGTACGAACTGACCGACGAGTCGCCGGTGTACGTCATCTCGGTGGCGGCCCAGCTCTCGGGCCTGCACCCGCAGACCCTGCGTCAGTACGACCGCCTCGGCCTGGTCTCGCCCGACCGCACGGCGGGCCGGGGCCGGCGCTACTCGGCCCGTGACATCGAACTGCTCCGCACGGTGCAGGCGTTGTCGCAGGACGAGGGCATCAACCTGGCCGGCATCAAGCGCATCATCGAGCTGGAGCACCAGGTGGCCGCGCTCCAGCAGCGCGTCGCCGAGCTGTCGGCGGCCGTCGACGGCGCGGCGATGGCGATGCAGCAGCGCGAGGCGCAGGTCCACGCCTCGTACCGCCGCGACCTCGTCCCGTACCAGGACGTCCAGCAGGCGAGCGCGCTCGTGGTCTGGCGCCCGAAGCGCGGCGAGTAGCCGTCCCGTAAGCCGTTTTCGTACGAAGCCCCCGCCACGGACCGTGGCGGGGGCTTCGTCGATCTGTGCGTACCTGGTCAGTGATCCTGCTCCAGAAGGCCGGACTGGGCGATGAGATAGCCGAGTTGGGCGCGGCTGCCGCTGCCGAGGGCGGAGGCGAGCTTGGCGATGTGGGCCCGGCAGGTCCGCACGTTCATGCCGAGCCGGCGGGCGATGGCCTCGTCGACGTGGCCCTCGACGAGGAGCTTGGCGATGGAGCGCTGGATGCCGCTGATGCCGTCCGTCTTGATGTCGTACGGGATCTCTGCGCGGATCGGGACGGCCAGCTGCCAGAACTGGTCGAAGACGCCGACGAGGTACGCGACGATGCCCGGGTGGCGCAGCTCCAGGGCGACCTGCCGGTCGCTGCGCGCGGGGATGAAGGCGACCTCGCGGTCCACGATGATCAGCCGGTCGATGATCTCCTCGAGCGTGCGGACCTGTACCTCGGGGCCGACGTGTTCGAGGTAGGTGAGCGTGAGCTCGGTGTGGCGGGCGGTGTGCTGGTAGAGCGTGCGCATGTTGATGCCGCGGCCCAGGAGGGGGGAGACCCGCTCCAGCGCCTCGGCCAGGGCGTGGGCGGGCCGGCCGCCGCCGGGCTGGACGGTCAGGAGTTCCATGCGGCAGTTGGCGACGACCCGGTCGAGGGTGGCGTTGATCCGGCCGATGCCCTCGAGGACGGTGATGGCGTGCGTGGAGGGCTGGTCCTGCGCGGTGATCGACATGAACGGCTCGAAAGCGTCGGACAGCGCGACCGTCTGGCGTCGGCGCTCCAGAATCTCGCGCTCGATGGGCTGGAGAAGTTGTGCCAGCGCCGAGGAAGGCGGGATAGGGCGCATCCACTGGGCGTCGTCCGGGTCCGGGTGGAGCAGCGACAGATCGAGCAGGCAGGGCGTCTCGACAGCCTCTGACCGGGGTATTCGCCCCGTGCGCAGAGCGCTGGCGTACAGCTCGGCGCCTGCCTTGCACAACTCTGCATGCGAATGGGGGTGGCCGGATTCGTCCGGTTGTTTCTGCATATGTACACCCCCAGGCTCCTGCATCTCAGGAACATGATGCATGGGTTTGGTGGTGGAAGCGCAGAGAGTAAGCCATCGTCTTAGACGCGGGGGGTTGGAGAAGACATATCTTCAAGTGAGGTTGCTCGGTGATGATGAAGAAGCTCATACGCGCGGTGGCCGGAGTCGCCTTCATCGCGGCCGCCACAGTGGGAGCGCTGGGGGCGGTACAGGACCCCGGTTGGCACTCGGAACCGGCGGGCACGCAGGTCGCCGCGGTTGCCGACCCGGGCTGGTCGTCGGCTCCGGCCGGCGTGAACGACCCCGGCTGGTCCCTCGTCGGCGCATGAACGTTCCCGACGACTCTCGTTTCCGCCGTGAGATGGCGGCTGCCTACCGTTCCGGGTGGCATTTCATCGACCTCGTCACCGCCGTGCCGCACGGTGGCGATTCGTTGATGGTCACCCTCTTCGGAGAGCCGATCATCATCAGGCGCGGGGACGACGAGGACATCCGAGCCTACCGATGCCTCCGGAAACCCCGTGGCGCCCCACAGCCCGTCCGGTGTGCCATTCGTTACGGCATGATTTTCGTCAACCTCGACCAGCGTGACCACCAGTTGGTCGAGTCCGAGACCATCACCGCCACCCCCCGCAGTGCCTGAGCGGTTCCCCCGTCGTTCAAGATCGCTCAGGTACTTCCCCCACACAGCGGCGCCATCGCGGACCTGAAACGCGATGGCGCCGCTGTGCTGTGCCCGTGCGGGCGCCGGCAGCGGGGCCCGTAAGTCCGCCGTCACGCGCTACGCCCGGCCCATGGCCCGCGTCAGCGCGATCTCGATGACCACCCGGTCCGGGTTCGGCGCCGGGACGCGGCCGTAGCGGCTCGCGTAGCGGTCCACCGCGTCCGCGACGACGTCCGGCTCCGTACGGATGCGGGCCACGCCCTCCAGCGTCGCCCAGCGGCCCTTGTCCACCTGGCAGACCGCCACCCGCGCGCCGTCCGCGCCCGCCGCCAGGACGTTGGCGACCTTGTGGCTGTGCTTGTTGGTGATGACCCGGGCGATGCCGTTCTCGCCGCCCTCGGGGTCGTACGTCACGCCCACCGCGACCACGTGCGGGGTGCCGTCCGCGCGCGGGGTCGTCAGGGTGCACATGTGGTACTCGCGCCAGAAGCTGAGATACGAGTCGTCCGGGTTCCGCGGGTCAGTCGCCATGCCCGGAACCTACCCGGGGCAGAGCCATGTGCGACACCTTGAGCGGAATGGACTCAACTTTGTGTACGCTGGACCAGTCATAGGAGCCTTAGGAGTCCTGAGGGACCTGTACAGCGGACGCCGAGGAGGAGACAGCGCACGTGGACGCCGAACTGACCAACAGGAGCCGGGAGGCGCTCAACGCGGCCACCAGCCGCGCCGTGTCCGGCGGGCACGCCGACCTCACCCCTGCCCATCTTCTGCTCGCGCTCCTCGCGGGTCAGGACAACGAGAACATCACCGATCTGCTCGCCGCCGTCGAGGCCGACCAGGCCGCTGTACGGTCCGGAGCGGAGCGGCTGCTGGCCGCCCTGCCCAGCGTGACCGGATCCACGGTCGCGCCGCCGCAGCCCAACCGTGAGCTGCTCGCCGTCATCGCCGATGCGGCGAAGCGGGCCAAGGAGCTCGGGGACGACTACATCTCCACCGAGCACCTGCTCATCGGGATCGCGGCGAAGGGCGGACAGGCCGGCGAGGTACTGGCCCAGCAGGGGGCCGGTACGAAAAGGCTGCTCGACGCGTTCGAGAAGAGCAGGGGAGGGCGCCGGGTGACCACACCCGACCCGGAGGGTCAGTACAAGGCGCTGGAGAAGTTCGGTACGGACTTCACGGCGGCCGCGCGCGAGGGCAAGCTCGACCCGGTCATCGGGCGCGACCAGGAGATCCGGCGGGTCGTCCAGGTCCTCTCCCGCCGCACCAAGAACAACCCGGTCCTCATCGGTGAGCCCGGCGTCGGCAAGACCGCCGTCGTCGAGGGCCTCGCCCAGCGGATCGTGAAGGGCGACGTCCCCGAGTCGCTCCGGAACAAGCGCCTGGTCTCGCTCGACCTGGGCGCGATGGTCGCGGGCGCCAAGTACCGCGGCGAGTTCGAGGAGCGGCTCAAGACCGTCCTCTCCGAGATCAAGGCCAGCGACGGCCAGATCATCACCTTCATCGACGAGCTGCACACCGTCGTCGGCGCGGGCGCCGGCGGCGACTCCGCCATGGACGCCGGCAACATGCTGAAGCCGATGCTGGCCCGCGGCGAGCTGCGCATGGTCGGCGCGACGACCCTGGACGAGTACCGCGAGCGGATCGAGAAGGACCCCGCCCTGGAGCGCCGCTTCCAGCAGGTCCTGGTCGCCGAACCGAGCGTCGAGGACACCATCGCGATCCTGCGCGGACTCAAGGGCCGGTACGAGGCCCACCACAAGGTCCAGATCGCCGACTCCGCGCTCGTGGCCGCCGCGACACTCTCCGACCGGTACATCACCTCCCGCTTCCTCCCCGACAAGGCCATCGACCTCGTCGACGAGGCCGCCTCCCGGCTCCGCATGGAGATCGACTCCTCGCCCCTGGAGATCGACGAGCTCCAGCGCTCCGTGGACCGGCTGCGCATGGAGGAGCTGGCCCTCAAGAACGAGACGGACGCGGCGAGCCTCCAGCGCCTGGAGAAGCTCCGCCGCGACCTCGCCGACCGCGAGGAGGAGCTGCGCGGCCTCACCGCCCGCTGGGAGAAGGAGAAGCAGTCCCTCAACCGGGTCGGCGAGCTCAAGGAGCGGCTGGACGAGCTGCGCGGCCGCGCCGAGCGGGCGCAGCGCGACGGCGACTTCGACACCGCCTCCCAGCTGCTCTACGGCGAGATCCCGGCCCTGGAGCGGGAGCTGGAGGAGGCGACCGAGGCCGAGCAGGAGGTCTCCAAGGACACGATGGTCAAGGAGGAGGTCGGCCCCGACGACATCGCGGACGTGGTCGGGGCCTGGACCGGCATCCCCGCCGGACGGCTCCTGGAGGGCGAGACGCAGAAGCTGCTGCGCATGGAGGACGAGCTCGGCAGGCGGCTGATCGGCCAGTCCGAGGCCGTACGGGCCGTCTCCGACGCCGTGCGCCGCACCCGCGCCGGGATCGCCGACCCCGACCGCCCCACCGGCTCCTTCCTCTTCCTCGGCCCCACCGGTGTCGGCAAGACGGAGCTGGCGAAGGCGCTCGCGGACTTCCTCTTCGACGACGAGCGGGCCATGGTCCGCATCGACATGTCGGAGTACAGCGAGAAGCACTCCGTCGCCCGGCTCGTCGGCGCGCCCCCCGGCTACGTCGGCTACGAGGAGGGCGGCCAGCTCACCGAGGCGGTCCGCCGGCGCCCGTACAGCGTGGTGCTGCTGGACGAGGTGGAGAAGGCGCACCCGGAGGTCTTCGACATCCTGCTCCAGGTCCTCGACGACGGCCGGCTCACCGACGGGCAGGGCCGGACGGTGGACTTCCGCAACACCATCCTGATCCTGACCTCCAACCTGGGCAGCCAGTACCTGGTCGACCCCCTGATCGGCGAGGACGAGAAGAAGCAGCGGGTCCTGGAGGTGGTCAGGTCCTCCTTCAAGCCGGAGTTCCTCAACCGCCTCGACGACCTGGTGGTCTTCTCCGCCCTCGACAAGACCGAGCTGGGCCGGATCGCGCAGCTCCAGATCGACCGGCTCGCCAAGCGCCTCGCGGACCGCCGCCTCACCCTGGAGGTCACCCCCGAGGCCGTGGCCTGGCTCGCCGACGAGGGCATGGACCCGGCGTACGGCGCCCGCCCGCTGCGCCGGCTCATCCAGACCGCGATCGGCGACCGGCTCGCCAAGGAGATCCTCGCGGGCGAGGTCCGAGACGGCGACACGGTCCGCGTGGACCGCTTCGAGGACGGGCTGATCGTGGGCGCGGCGCAGTAGGCGGGCGCGGTCAGGTGTCGAAGGCATTGAGGCGTACGAGGGCGGTGTCACCGTCCTCGTACGCCACGGCCACGTCCACGAACAGGGCGTCGTCGAAGGACGCCCGCGAGCAGGCGGCGAAGCCGTGCTCGCAGGTCAGGGCCTTCGTCCGGTCCGGATAGACCGCCGCGATCCACGGCTCGTACGCGGCGCGCTCCATCCGGAACTCGACCGTGACGCTCGTGTCCTGCCAGTGGGCCGCCGTGCACACCGGTTCCTGGGCGCCCGCCGGCAGCGAGCCGCGGGCGAACTCCATCGCCTCCACGCAGTCGACGGGCTTCGCCTCGCCCATCTCGTCCCAGGCCATCGCGCCCCACACCAGCAGGGCGATCGGCGCCCCGCACAGTACGGTCATGAGCGCGGAGACCCAGACCCACGTCCACGCGCGCGGCCGCACCGGCGGCACTTTCTTCCCCGTGTTCTTTATCGCGTTCTCCCCCATGGGCCCCGAGTTTGTCAGCCCGCAGCGGATCGCGGCAGGTGGGGCTTGCGCCGTACCGCCCGGCATGGGGGAGGATGGCGGCAACCGTACGAAGGGATATTCACGGTGAGCATCGACCCGTCCTCGATTCCGAATTTCGGGGGCCAGCCCCAGCCTCAGGCCGCAGGACCGGCGGGCCCCGTCGTCCCCGACCAGGACCTGGTCAAGCAGCTCCTCGAGCAGATGGAGCTGAAGTACGTCGTCGACGACGAGGGTGACCTCGCGGCGCCGTGGGAGGAATTCCGCACGTACTTCATGTTCCGCGGCGAGGAGGACCAGCGTGTCTTCTCGGTGCGGACCTTCTACGACCGCCCGCACTCGGCGGACGACCGCGCCCGGATCCTCGACGCGATCGACGACTGGAACCGCCGCACGCTGTGGCCGAAGGTCTACACGCACCTGCACGAGGAGGAGGACGGCTCCGCCACCCTCCGCCTCATCGGCGAGGCCCAGATGCTGATCGGCACCGGCGTCGCCCTGGAGCACTTCGTGTCGTCGACCGTCAGCTGGGTCCGCGCCTCGATCGAGTTCGACAAGTGGCTCGTGGAGCAGTTCGGCCTGGAGTCCCCGGAGGACAAGTCCTCCGAGGGCGACGAGGCCTGAGCCCTCAGGGCACGCGGGGCGCCCTCACAGGGCCATCCGCGCGAGCGTCAGGGCGTACGCCCCGAAGCTGAACGAGAGCCCGGCCAGGGCCGCGATCACCACGATCGCGGCCCTCGGCCGGGCTTTCGTCAGTGCCTGGGCCAGCGGGAAGAGCAGCGGGAACGCGGGCAGCAGGAAGCGCGGCTTGGACTCGAAGAAGCCGGAGCCGCCGACGGTGATGAGCACCAGGACGCCCGCGTAGACCAGGACCGGCAGCGGCGGCCGCTCCACCAGGGCGAGCAGCGCGAAGAGCAGCACCCCGGCGCCCGTGAACAGCAGCGCCGTCGCGAAACCGAACTGCGTCGGCCCGCTCAGCATGTCCCGGACGAAGACCAGCGCGCCCTTCCCGAGGTCGAAGCGGGAGGTCCAGCCGTCCTGGACGGCGAAGTAGCCGCCGAGCAGATCGCCGCGCCGCGCGCCCACCCAGAGCAGGTACGAGAGCCAGCCGAGCGGCGCGAGCGCGGCTCCCGCCCACAGCCGGGGGATGCCCCCGCGCCGGTACAGCGCGTACGCCGCCGCCACCAGGACCGCAGCCGCGACGGCGATCCCGTTGGGGCGGGAGAGCCCGGCCAGGGCGGCCAGGGCGCCGGCCCAGAGCCAGCGGTGGGTGAGGAGCGCGTACAGCGACCAGGCGGCCAGGGCCGTCATCAGCGGCTCGGTGTACGCCATCGACAGCACGATCGAGTGCGGCAGCAGGCCCCAGAGCAGGACGAGCAGGACGGCGGTGCGGCGGTCGTACAGCCGCTCGCCGATCAGGTAGATCGCCCAGGCCGCCGCGCCGGCCGACGCCCAGGACAGCAGCAGCCCGGCCGTGCCGCCCTCGACGGGCAGGACGGTGGTGACCGCGCGGACGAGGGCCGGGTAGAGCGGGAAGAAGGCGAGGTCGGACTGGACGACCCCGTCGGGCCAGTGGAGCGTGTGGCCGTAGCCGTGCGCGGCGATCCGGGTGTACCAGCCGGAGTCCCAGGACGTGGCGAGCAGCGCCCGGGGCGAACGCCCGATGTGCCAGGCCCAGGCGGCGAGCACCAGCATCCCGGTCAGCCGCGCGGCCGCGAAGAGACCGAGCGCGGGCGCGGCCCGGTGCAGCGAGGCCCGCCAGCGGGGGACGCTCCGGGCAGCGGCGGTGGTCGGCGCCGGGCGGTCGAGAGTCTCGGCGGACAGGGTGCACCTCCGTGCGCACGGGAATCGGGATCGGCCCGACAAATCGGTCTACCCGACAATTAGCGAGGCACGGAGGGGGCGCGCGCGAGCGAGGGGCCCACCCGGGTGAAAAAAACCCGGGCGCGGCGAGGCTCACCCCACGAGGCTCACCCGTCCCTTCAGCCCCGTCGGCCCGCGAGGCTCACCCGTCCCTTCCGCTCCGTCGGCCCGCGAGGCCCGTCAGCCCCTTCGGTCCGCGAGGCCCCCGCGTCTCACCTTCCGAGGCCCCCGCGTCTCACCCCGCGAGGCCCTTGAGCCGGGAGACCGCCTCCTCGATCACATCGACGCGCTTGCAGAACGCGAAGCGGACGAAGGGCTCGCCCTCGGCGCGGTGGTCGTAGAAGACGGCGTTGGGGATGGCGACCACGCCCGCGCGCTCGGGCAGGGCCCGGCAGAAGGCGAAGCCGTCGGACTCGCCCAGCGGCCGGATGTCGGTGGTGACGAAGTAGGTCCCGGCGGGCGGGTAGACGTCGAAGCCCGCCCGGGCGAGCCCGTCGCTCAGCAGATCGCGCTTGGCCGACAGATCGGCGCGCAGGGAGTCGAAGTACGTGTCCGGCAGCCGCAGCGCCTCGGCGACGGCGTACTGGAACGGTCCGGAGGTCACGTACGTGAGGTACTGCTTCGCGGACCGGACGGCGGTGGTCAGCTCGGGGGACGCGGTGATCCAGCCGACCTTCCAGCCGGTGAACGAGAACGTCTTGCCGGCCGAGCCGATGGTGACCGTGCGCTCCCGCATCCCCGGGAGGCTCGCGATCGGCAGGTGTTCGGCGTCGTCGAAGACCAGGTGCTCGTACACCTCGTCGGTGACGACGAGCAAGTCGCGGGCGACGGCGAGCTCGGCGATCGCGGTCAGTTCGGCGCGGGTGAGGACGGTGCCGGTGGGGTTGTGCGGGGTGTTGAGCAGGATCAGCCGGGTCCGGTCGGTGACGGCGGCCCGCAGCTCGTCCAGGTCCAGGACGAAGCGTCCCTCGTGCGGGCGGAGGGTGACGGGGACGCGCGTGCCGCCCGCCATCGCGACGCAGGCGGCGTAGGAGTCGTAGTACGGCTCCAGGGCGATCACCTCGTCGCCGGGCTCGACGAGGGCGAGCAGCGCGGCGGCGATGGCCTCCGTGGCGCCCGCCGTGACCAGGACCTCGGTGCCGGGGTCGTAGGCCAGGCCGTACCGCTTCAGCTGGTGCTCGGCGACGGCGGTGCGCAGCTCGGGGACGCCGGGGCCGGGCGGGTACTGGTTGCCGCGGCCGTCGCGCAGCGCCCGGACCGCCGCCTCGCGGATCTCCTCGGGGCCGTCGGTGTCCGGGAAGCCCTGCCCGAGGTTGATCGCCCCGGTCCTGGCGGCGAGCGCGGACATCTCGGCGAAGATCGTGGTGCCGAACTCGGCGAGCCTGCGGTTGAGCAGCGGTCGTGTCATGCCCGTCATCCTGGGCCGAAGCTCTGGACTTCCTCAAGTGCGCTTTGGCGCGCGCCCGCATCGGGCATCCCCCACGCACAGAGACCTACGGGGGTGTCACAGATGGAAGTACTGGCCATGATGTTCATCGTCTTCGCCATCGCGCTGGGCGTGGTGTCGGCGACGCGCAGGGGGCGGGGCGGCAGGCGGCGTGGCGGCTGGTCGGACGGCGGCGGAGGCGGGTGCGGCTCGGACGGCGGGTCGTCCTGTGGCGGCGGTGGCGGTGGCGGCTGCGGTGGCGGCGGTGGCGGCGGCGACTGACCGGGGGTGACGACTCGGAGGCGACTGTCACGGGGCAGTCGCCTCCGCGATCACCAGGGTGTCCGGCGTTCCAACATCCGCCGGACACCTTTGTGTTGGAGCCCAGAAATCGGGTTTCTCAGAACAATTGAACTGTTGGGTCCCCGAAGGGGATGGAAAGCACGGCAAGTTGGGTAAAAAGGCTGCGAGTCGCTCGAAGTCCGTGATTCCCTCGCTGTTGATAGAGACCAGCCCTCGGACCGTGTGTGGACCCGAGCCGGCGATCCCCCACTCCCGTTGAACCCTTTCTCCGGGGCGCCCCCGGCCCACCCGTCAAACCGTGTTTGCGGAGCCGACCCATGCTCACGACCCTGAAAACCTCCTATACCGACACACGTGCGGCCGATCTGGCCTGGGCGCTCGGGCGCGAGCCGCTGCCCGCCCTCGCCGTGCTCGACCTCGAACTGACCGGAGCCAAACTGCAGTTGCGCCTGCTCGGCGCCTCCCACCAGGTGCTTCTGGAGGAAGAGGAGCGCCGTTGCTCGGAGACCGTCGCCTGTATGCCCGGCAGCAGTACGCCGCTGCCGCTGGGTGTCTCGAAGCGGATCGGCGGGTGGGAGTACGAATTCGCCGCCCGCGTCGAGAAGCTCAACCACGGCTCCTTCGCGGGCCGCGCCCAGGAGTTGCTGGCGCTCGTCGCCGACCATCCCAACGGCCTCGCGGGGACGTTCCCCGGCTCCCCGCACGCCTTCACGGCGATGCTGGCGCAGCGCCACGAGGGCCAGGTGCGGTGGCGCACCTGGCACGCGTACCCGCAGGAAGGACAGTTGGTGGTCACCCGGACGCAGATCGGCGTCCGTATGTCCGCCGCGCTGTGACGCGCCTCCCGTACGCCTCAGGTGCACTCGTGTGGGTGACAAGCGGCGACAGATGTGTGACGTAGCGTTACGAACATGATCGATCCGCCCCTGACCATGCCACCCAAGAGGGTGACACGGCTGCCCGTTCGGCCGAGCACGGTGCGGTATCCGGTCCTCGTCGTCGTCTTCGTCTGCGCCGCCTGCGGTCTCGTCTACGAACTGGAACTGGTCGCACTCGCCTCGTACTTGATCGGCGACTCGGTCACGCAGGCCTCGGTCGTGCTGTCCGTGATGGTCTTCGCGATGGGCGTCGGCTCGCTGCTCGCCAAGCGGCTGCGCTGCCGTGCCGCCGTGGGCTTCGGCCTGGTCGAGTGCGGCCTCGCGCTGATCGGCGGCTGCTCGGCCCTCGTGCTGTACGCCGCGTTCGCCTGGCTGGGCGAGGCGCAGTACGTCCTGGTGGCGTTCTCGCTCGCCATCGGCGTCCTCATCGGGGCGGAGATCCCGCTCCTCATGTCGCTGATCCAGCGGGCGGAGTCGGCGCGTTCGGCGCGCCACCCGGGCGCGCGGGAGGCCGAACGGAAGGACAGCGCCGCCGACCCGGCCGGCACCGTCGCCGACCTCTTCGCCGCCGACTACGTGGGCGCGCTGGTCGGCGGCCTCGCCTTCCCGTTCCTGCTGCTGCCCTGGCTCGGCCAGCTCACCGGCGCGCTCGTCACCGGTGCGGTGAACGCGGTGGCGGGCGGCGGCCTGGTGCTGTGGCTGTTCCGGCGCGACCTGACCAGCCGGTCCCGGGCGCTCCTGATCGGCACGAACCTGGTGGTCCTCGCCGTCCTCGCCACCGCCACCGTCCTCGTCGACGACTTCGAGGACGCCGCGCGCCGCGCGGTGTACGGGGACGACGTGCGGGTCGCCGTGCGCACCGACCGTCAGGAAGTGGTCGTGACGGGGGAGCGCGGCAGCCCGCCGGACCTCTTCGTGAACGGCCGGCTGCGGGCGGGCGGCGCGGACGACTCCCGGTACCACGAATCGCTGGTCCACCCGGCGATGAACGGGTCGCACGCGCGCGTGCTGATCCTCGGCGGTGGCGACGGCCTCGCCGCGCGCGAGGTGCTGCGTCACGACGGGGTCCGCTCGGTCACCGTCGTGGAGGCCGACCCCGGAGTCGCCCGGCTCGCCCGCACCCACCCGGAGCTCACCGCGCTCAACGGCCGCGCGCTGAGCGACCCGCGGGTCCGGCTCGCCTACGCGGACGCGTTCCGCTGGCTGCGCGAGGCGGCGACGACGGGGCCGGACGGGGCGGGCGGGGCGTTCGGGACGGGTAGGTCGGGCCCGCTGGGCAGGTCGGGCGGGGCGTTCGGGCCGGTCGGGGCGGGGGTGAGTGAGGGGCCGCGCGAGCGGTACGACGTGGTGATCTCCGACCTCCCCGACCCGGGCATCTCGGCCGGGGCCAAGCTGTACTCCGAGGAGTTCTACGGCCTGGCCGCCCGGGTCCTCTCCGACGACGGGCGGCTCGTCGTGCACGCCGGTTCGGCCGCCGCCTCCCCCCGTACGTACTGGACCGTCGACTCCACCCTCCGCGCGGCCGGCTTCGCGACCCGCCCCTACAGCGCGCACGGCCGCGGGGCGCACCTCGCCGCGGGCCCCGACCGCGCGGACCGCTCGGGCGGTACGGACACGGACGCGGCGGCCGCCGGGGCGGCCGACTGGGGGTACCTGCTCGCGGCGGCGGGCACCTACCCGCCCGACCTCGCCCTCCCCGCCGACACGCCCCCGCTGCGCTCCCTGACGGCCGGGGCCCTGCTGACGGGCGCCCGGGCCGTCGAACGCACCCGCGACGACCGGGCCGCCCCACCACCGGCGTCGACGCTGGTCCATCCGCGCTACGGCGGCTGAGCACGCGCGAACAGGCGACGGCGGCGCCCGGGCTGAGTAGGCTCGGCTTCCATGGAGCATGAGGTGTTCGTTCCGGTACCGGCCGAGGTTCTCCGCAAGACCCTGACGGACCCCGCACGGGTCGCGCGCTGCGTCCCCGGCCTCCAGCAGGACGCCGACGCGGCGGCGGGTCCGCTCGCGGGCCGGCTGAGGATCCGGGCCGGCGGGCACACGATCACCTACCAGGGCGTGTTGCGGCTGGAGGAGAAGAGCGGGGTCGTCGCGGTCGAGGGCAAGGGCACCGAGGTCCGCGGCAAGGGCTCGGTGCGGCTCTCCCTGACGATCGCGCTCACCCCGGTGGCCGACGGGACGACGCTCACCTTCACCGGCACGGTGAAGCCGGTGGGCCGGCTCGCCGACCTTCCTGAGGAGGCGCGGGAGTCGGCGGCCCAGCGGCTGATCGAGAGGTTCACGACGTCGTTGGCCGCGGCAGCGGAGAAAGGTTCCGGGGACGCGGAGGCGGCCTCCGGCACGGACGCGGTTCCCTCTCCCGCCTCCTCCATCGAGGCCGAGACCAAGGCCGACACCGACGCCGACTCCGACCTCGACACCGACGCCGACTCCGACCTCGACGACGAGGCCGACAGCGACAGCGACGGCGTCGACGACGGGGTCGAGGAGCCCGAGCCCCACCAGCCGGAACCCTCCTCCCCGTCCGTCTTCGAGACGCCCGTCCCCCCGCCCTCCCTCGACCCCTTCCAGGGCGGCGACTTCGAGGGTGAGAAGCCCGTCGAGTACCCCGGCGAACCCCCCGCCGCCGAGGCCGCGCACGCGCGGCGGACGATGATCGGGCGGAGTGCCGAGGAGGTCGACCATGCGCCGCCGCGCGGCCGTTACGCCCCCGTCCCGGCCCCGGAGACCAGCACGGCGGGCGCCACCCTGCGCTGGATCGCCCCCGCCGCCGCCCTCGCGATCGCCTCGGCGGTGGTCGTCGGCCGGGCGCTGCGCCGCCGACGCTGAACCCCGTCTACTGTCGGGGCGTGAGCAAGCAGACGCGACTGACGGCGGGCGACGCCGAGTTGACCATCAACCCCGACAACGGCTGCCGGATCGAGAGCCTGCGCATCGGCGGCAGGGAGCTGCTGCGCCAGGGCGAGCGGTACGGCTGCTTCCCGATGGTGCCCTGGTGCGGTCGGATCGAGCTGGGCCAGTTCCGCAACGGCGGCGAGAAGCACCAGATGCCCCTCAACTCCCCGCCGCACGCCATCCACGGCACCGGCCGCGACACCGTCTGGAAGGCCGCCAGGACGGCGGACGCGGACGGGGCGCGCACGGCGGCGTTCACCTATGAGCTCGGGGACCCGTGGCCGTACTCCGGCCGGGTCACCCAGACCTTCGCGCTCACCGAGGACTCGCTCACGCTCCAGCTCGGCGTGGAGACGTACGACGACTCCTTCCCGGCCCAGGTCGGCTGGCACCCCTGGTTCAACCGGACCCTCGACGGCGGTGCGCCCGTACGGCTCGACTTCACGCCCGGGTGGCAGGAGGAGCGGGGCGAGGACCACCTCCCCACCGGGCGGCGGATCGGCCCCACCCCCGGCCCCTGGGACGACTGCTTCGGGATGCCGGACGGCGTCGACGCCACGCTCACCTGGCCGGAGCAACTGGAGCTGAAGGTGACCAGCCGCGCCGAGTGGGTCGTGATCTACGACGAGCAGGAGGCGGCGGTCTGCGTGGAGCCCCAGTCGGGCCCCCCGAACGGCCTGAACACGCTCCCGCGCTACGTGACCCCGATCGAGCCACTGGAGATCGCGGCCACGTGGGCCTGGCGGCGGCTCTGACCCATGAGCATGACTGCGGCGGCTTTAAGCTCATGAGCATGACTGACGTACGCGCTGACCTGCTCCAGCAGATCAAGGACAAGGCCGTGGTGCACGGCAAGGTGACCCTCTCTTCGGGTCTGGAGGCCGACTACTACGTCGACCTGCGCCGGATCACGCTGGACGGTGCCGCCTCCCCGCTCGTCGGTCAGGTCATGCTCGACCTGACCGCCGACCTGGAGTTCGACGCCGTGGGCGGCCTGACGCTCGGCGCCGACCCGGTCGCGACCGCGATGCTGCACGCCTCCGCCGGCAAGGGGAAGCGCCTGGACGCCTTCGTCGTCCGTAAGGCCGCCAAGGCCCACGGCATGCAGCGCCAGGTCGAGGGCCCGGACATCAAGGGCCGTCGGGTCCTGATCGTCGAGGACACCTCCACCACCGGCGGCTCCCCGCTGACCGCCGTCGAGGCAGCGCGCGCGGCCGGCGCAGAGGTCGTCGCGGTCGCCACGATCGTGGACCGGGCGACGGGCGCGGGCGAGAAGATCAGCACCACGGCGGGCGTGCCGTACCTCTACGCCTTCGCGCTGGACGAGCTGGGTCTCGCCTGAAACGACGCCGTCGTCGCCGTCGTCGCCGCGAGCGATCGACGCAGAGTGACCGAGGCGAAGTCGTGACTTAGGTCCCGGGACCACCCGGAAGCGGTTCTGACCTGGGGATTTGACCAGGGGCGGAATGTTTCACGTGAAACGCTCCGCCCCTTCGTCCTGGTGTCTGCGGGAGAGTCTGGAAGGATGGGCCCCGACGATGACGTCGCCCCAGGTCAGGGTCCAGTAACGCACCCACCCGCACATCACAAGGAGCGGACGAATGCCCATCGCAACCCCCGAGGTCTACAACGAGATGCTCGACCGGGCGAAGGCAGGCAAGTTCGCCTACCCGGCCATCAACGTGACCTCCTCCCAGACCCTGCATGCCGCGCTGCGCGGCTTCGCGGAGGCCGAGAGCGACGGCATCATCCAGATCTCGACCGGTGGCGCCGAGTTCCTGGGCGGCCAGCACAGCAAGGACATGGTCACGGGCGCCGTCGCCCTGGCCGAGTTCGCGCACATCGTCGCCGCCAAGTACGACATCACGGTCGCGCTGCACACCGACCACTGCCCGAAGGACAAGCTGGACGGCTACGTCCGCCCGCTGCTCGACATCTCCGCCGAGCGCGTCAAGGCCGGTCGCAACCCGCTCTTCCAGTCGCACATGTGGGACGGCTCCGCCGAGACCCTCGCCGACAACCTGGCCATCGGCCAGGAGCTGCTCGCCAAGGCCGCCGCCGCCAAGATCATCCTCGAGGTCGAGATCACCCCGACCGGTGGCGAGGAGGACGGCGTCAGCCACGAGATCAACGACGAGCTGTACACGACCGTCGACGACGCGTTCCGCACCGCCGAGGCCCTGGGCCTGGGCGAGAAGGGCCGCTACCTGCTGGCCGCCTCCTTCGGCAACGTGCACGGCGTCTACAAGCCGGGCAACGTCGTCCTCCGCCCCGAGCTGCTCAAGGACCTCCAGGCGGGCGTCGCCGAGCGCTACGGCAAGGCCAACCCGTTCGACTTCGTCTTCCACGGCGGCTCCGGCTCCACCGCCGAGGAGATCGCCACCGCGCTGGAGAACGGCGTCGTGAAGATGAACCTCGACACCGACACCCAGTACGCCTTCACCCGCCCGGTCGTGGACCACATGTTCCGCAACTACGACGGCGTCCTGAAGGTCGACGGCGAGGTCGGCAAGAAGTCCACCTACGACCCGCGCACCTGGGGCAAGCTCGCCGAGGCCGGCATGGCCGCCCGCGTGACCGAGGCGTGCGCGGCGCTGCGCTCGACCGGCACGAAGCTGAAGTAAGCACGGTCAGTCAGTTGACGCAGGGCCCGGCACCAGGTGGTGCCGGGCCTTCCGTGTCTTGAGAGAGTCCGAGTGAGGACAGGGAGGTCCGAGTGACGACGACGAGGTACGACTTCGACCGTGAGATAGCCCGGCAGGGCACCTGGTCGGTCCAGTGGGACGGCATCGCGGACCGCTTCGGGGTGCCCGACCTGCTCCCGTTCACCATCTCCGACATGGACTTCGCCTCCCCGCCGGAGGTCCTGAGCGCGCTGAAGGAACGGGTCGAGCACGGGGTGTTCGGCTACACCGACTGGCGGCTCGGCGAGTTCCGGGCGGCGATACGGGACTGGTACGCGACCCGGCACGACACCGCGCTCGACATCGAGACGCTGGTCTACGCGCCGTCCGTCCTCAGCCAGCTCTCGCAGCTCCTCCAGATGTGGACCGAGCCCGGCGACGGGGTGGTCGTGCACACCCCGACGTACGACGGCTTCCGCAAGGCGATCACGGGTCTGGGGCGCGAGCTGCGGGGCGTACCGGTCGGCGACCTCGGGGCGCTGGACGCGGAGCTGGCGCGGCCGGACAGCCGGATGCTGCTGCTCTGCTCGCCGCACAACCCGACGGGCCGGGTCTGGCGGGAGGAGGAGCTCGCGGAGTTCGCGCGGCTCGCCGAGCGCCACGGGGTCGCGGTCGTCAGCGACGAGATCCACGCGGACCTGGTGACCGAAGGCCACCGCCACCTCCCGTGGCTCCGCTTCGCGGAGCCGGGCCGGGGCCGCCGGTGGGCGCTGATCACCTCGGGCACCAAGGCCTTCAACTTCCCGGCGCTGAGCGGCTCGTACGGGGTCATCGGCGACCCGGACGAGCGGGAGGAGTTCATCCGCCGGATGCAGACGGGCGAGGGCCTGGCCTCCCCGGCGGTGCTCTCGCTGACCGCCCACATCGCCGCGTACCGGCAGGGCGGTCCATGGCTGGACGAGCTGCGGGCGTACGTGGCGGGCACGATGCGGATGGTCGAGGAGCGGCTCCGGGACGGCCTGCCGGGCGTCACCTGGACGCCCCCGGAGGCCGGCTACCTGGCCTGGATCGACCTGCGCCCGCTCGGCATCGACGACACCGTGCTCCAGAGCGACCTGGTGGAGACCGAGAAGGTCGCGATCATGCCGGGCACCGTCTACGGCAAGCCCGGCTTCGTCCGCCTGAACGTCGGCTGCCCCCGGAAGAAGGCGGAGCGCGGGGTGGACGCCCTGGTACGGGCGGCGACGCGGCTGCGAACGGCCTGACGGCGGTACCTGTCGGTTGTGGGGGATACCGGGAGGTGGGGTGTAGGTGGCGTGATCTAGTCTTCGCTCACCGTGCCCCGAACGTGGGCCGGAGACCATGTTCTTTGGGGGGTCTCTCTCATCGTGCGTCAGCGCACTCTCTCGGCCGCGACGTCGCTCGCGGTCCTCTTCAGCTCCGCGGCCCTGGTCGCGGGAACGGCAGGCCAGGCGGCCGCCGACAGCAGCAAGGTGCTGCCCGTGTCGTCCGTGGGCGACATGGTGGTGGACGGCGTCCACCAGAAGATCTTCATCAGTGACCCGTACCTCGGGACGGTCGTCGCGACCGACTACGCCGGCACGGTCCTGGCCACGGCCACGGGCCTGCCGGGCGTCACCGGTCTGGCGCTCTCCGGGGACGCCGGAAGCCTGTTCGCCGCGGTGCCGGGTGCGGACGCCGTCGTCTCCCTGGAGACGCAGGCGGTCACCGAGACCGCCCGGTACGCGACGGGTGAGGGCACCGACCCGCAGCACCTCGCTCTCGCGGGCGGCAAGATCTGGTTCGGCTACGGCAACGGCGACCACGGCGACATCGGCTCGATCGACGCGTCCGGTGCCGAGCCCGTGGTGGCTCTGGCCCAGGACGGCGAGGCGCGCTACTCGGGTGCCCCGAGGCTCGTCTCCTCGCCGACGAACCCGAACGCCATCGCCGCCATGTCGTCGTACTACCACCGGTTCGTGATCGGCGCGTACGACGTGACGACGGGCGCCGCGGTCCGTACCGCGCGCACCTCCGACTCCGTGGGCTCCGTGGGCATGGCCAACGACCTCGCCTTCACCCCGGACGGCAGCCGCCTCATCTCGGCCACCGCCGGCAACCGCCACCGGATCTGGCAGACCTCCGACCTCACCGAGGTGGGGGCCTACGCCAGCGAGTACCACGGCAGGGCCGTGGCCGTCGCCCCCGACGGCACCGTCGCGGCGGGCTCCGACGCGTCGTACGACGAGGACGTCTTCGTGTACCGGCCGGGAGACACGACGGCCGTGCGGACGTACGACTTCCCCGGCACCGGGACCAGCAGCGGCGGGGACTCGCTCGCGCACAGCAGTCTGGCCTGGGAGCCGGGCGGCAGCCGCCTCTTCGCGGTCACCACCGCCTACGGGGCGAACGCCCGCCTGCACGTCCTGGACACGCCGACCATGTCCGCGCCGACCGTCACGGTCAAGGCCCCCGCCACCGCGCCCGTCCTCAAGCCGCTCACCGTCAGCGGTACGGTCGCGTCGACGCTGCCCCTGCCCGCCGGTACGCCGCTCGCCGTCACGCGGTACGACGCCGACGCCCCGAAGGGCAAGGCGCTCGGGACGAAGGCGCTCGGGGCGAACGGGGCCTTCTCGTTCGCGGACACCCCGACCGCGGGCGGCGCCGTGACCTACCAGGTCGCGTACGCCGGAGACGCCACGCACAACGGCGCCTCGTCGACCGCCAAGGTCGAGGTCGTACGGAACAAGACCGCGCTGACCCTCGAACGCCACGGGCTCGACGTCAACGCCAACACCGCCAACTTCAACACCAACGTCTGGTACACGGCCAAGCTCGGCCCGACGTACAAGAACCGTGTGGTGGAGATCTGGGCCGACCCGTACGGCTCGGAGCCCAAGCGGCTGCTCCGGCGCGGCACGGTCAACGCGGAGGGCAAGCTGGCGGTGCAGCTGAAGATGACCCGTGACACCTGGGTGTCCGCGGTCTTCGCCGGCGACACCCGCTCCGCGCCCGCGCAGGCCGCCTCGGCCACGTACACGCGGGCGGGTCTTGCGATCAAGCTGACGCGTCACTACAAGTCGACGAAGATCGGCGGCATCTGGTACCAGACGTACCACCAGACGACCGATCCGCTGATCTCCGCCTGGCACAACTCCTACCCGGGCCGCAAGACCCGGCTGGACCTCCAGGTCTGGTACAACGGCGCCTGGCGCCAGGGCCCCTCGGACCTGTTCAAGCTGAACTCCAACGGCATGGCGTACGTGCCGCTGAACGGCGACGGGGCGGCCGGCTACCGCTTCCGGGTCCGCTCGTCGTACATCGACGGCGTCTCCGGAGACAGCGTGAACAGCACCGCCTACGGCCAGTGGAAGTACTTCAACTTCACCCGCTGAGTCGCTGCTGCACCGACATGGGCCCCGTTCGCCGTTCGGCGGGCGGGGCTCCGTCGTACGCGGGACCATGCAGGCATGGACATCCGGCTGAGCTCCCGAACCGGGCGGTGGATCGTGTTCACCACCGTGCTCGGTTCGGGGATGGCGTTGCTCGACTCCACCGTCGTCAACGTCGCCCTGCCGCACATCGGCGAGGACCTCGACGCCGACATGGCCGTGCTCCAGTGGACCGTCAACGCCTACATGCTCACCCTCGCCGGGCTGATCCTGCTCGGCGGGGCGCTGGGAGACCGGTACGGGCGGCGGCGGGTGTTCGTCATCGGGATCGTGTGGTTCGCCATCGCCTCGCTGCTGTGCGGGCTCGCGCCGAACGCCGGGGTCCTGATCGCCGCCCGCGCCCTGCAGGGCGTCGGCGGCGCGCTGCTCACCCCGGGCTCGCTCGCGCTGATCCAGGCGAGCTTCCACCCGGACGACCGGGCCAAGGCCGTCGGGCTCTGGTCCGGTTTCGGCGGGGTCGGCGCGGCGATCGGGCCGTTCGTCGGCGGCTGGCTGGTCGACGGGCCGGGCTGGCGGTGGGTGTTCCTGCTGAACGTGCCGCTGGCCGTGCTCTGCGTGCCCGTCGCGCTGCGCCACGTGCCCGAGTCGCGCGACGAGTCCGCCCACGGCCGCTTCGACGTGCTCGGCGCCTTCCTGGGGGCGGCCGCGCTCGCCCTCGTCACGTACGCGCTGATCGCCGAGGCGTGGTGGGCCGGCGGGCTCGGGATCGCGGTCGGGGCGTGGTTCGTCGTCCTGGAGCGGCGCCGCGAGGAGCCGATGGTGCCGCCGTCGATCTTCGCGTCACGGCAGTTCACGGTGGTCAACCTGGTGACCCTGTGCGTGTACGCGGCGCTCGGCGGCTTCTTCTTCCTGGCCGCCCTCCAGCTCCAGGTGGTCTCCGGCTACTCCGCGCTCGCGGCGGGCACCGCCATGCTGCCCACGACCGTGCTGATGCTGCTCCTGTCCGCGAAGTCGGGCGAGCTGGGGGAGAAGATCGGGCCCCGGATCCCGCTGACCGTGGGCCCGCTGCTGTGCGCGGTCGGGATGCTCCTGATGCTGCGGGTCGGCGAGGACGCCTCGTACGTCTGGGACGTGCTGCCGGCCATGGCCGTGCTCGGCCTCGGCCTGACCGCCCTGGTGGCCCCGCTGACCGCGACCGTCCTCTCCTCCGTCGACGTGGCGCGGGCGGGCCTGGCGAGCGGGATCAACAACGCGGCGGCGCGCGCCGCCGGTCTCCTCGCGGTCGCGGCCCTGCCCGCGCTCGCGGGCATGGGGCCTGAGGCGTACCGCTCGGCGGAGGAGTTCGGGGAGACGTTCCGGCGGGCGATGCCCATGTGCGCCGGGCTGATGGTGGCGGGCGCGGTCCTGGCCTTCGCGACCGTGCGGAAACCGGCCGTCGAGGCGGACTGCCACCCCGAGTGCAAGGTCCACTGCGGGGTCACCTCGCCCCCGCTGGACCCGGGGGAACAGAAGACCGAGCGAGAGCGATGACCGGCCGCTGAGGCAGACTTGGCCCATGGCCATCCACGAGAACCTCCTGGGGGGACCCGCCCCCACCCACCTGCCCGACGACCCGGAGCCGCGCGAGCTGCTCGCGGCCGGCACGGCGCCGACGGACGTCGCCGCGAAGTACCCGACGTCCTCGCTGGCCTGGGCCCAGCTCGCCGACGAGGCGTACGAGGGCGGCCGCGTCGTCGAGTCGTACGCGTACGCCCGCACCGGCTACCACCGCGGCCTGGACGCGCTGCGGCGCAGCGGCTGGAAGGGCCACGGCCCGGTGCCGTGGGAGCACGAGCCGAACCGCGGCTTCCTGCGCGCCCTGCACGCGCTCGCGCGCGCGGCCGGGGAGATCGGCGAGAAGGACGAGTACGAGCGCTGCTCGACCTTCCTGCGGGACTCCTCGGAGACGGCCGCCGAGACCCTCGGCTGACACACGACGTACGACAGACCAACGCACGTGCAACGCACGAACAACGCACGTACGACGCGCCGCGCGGCCCCTGTCGCGCGGCGCGTTTCGTTCGATGGTGTTCGAAGAGGCCGGTACGATCCTTCGGACCGTTGTACCGAGAGCAGCCGGCGCAGAGGCCCCACCCTCTTCCCCCCAACCGGCCGACGCAGGGGAGAAGTCTGTCTTGGGCAAGCGCGCCGCCGCACCCACCGGCCGGGGACGACGTCAGAGTCGCCGACGACGGCGAAGCCCCCTAGGCCGCCTCGCCCTTCCGGCCCTCGCGCTCGTCACGCTCGCCCTCGGCGGCGGCGCCGCCCTCGCCCACTACAACGGCACGGGGGACACCGGCCCCACCGACGCCGACGCCAAGGCCGCCGGGAGCCGGACGCCGGAGCCGACCACGGCGGCCCCCACGACCCCCAAGGCCACGACCCCGACCCCGGCGCCGACCACCGCCAAGCCGAAGCCGCCGCCCAAACCGAAGCCCAAGCCGAAGGTGCCCGAGAGCGGCCCCGGCACGTTCGAGGCGGCCGGGTCCTCCGGCGCGCCCGTCGGCACCGGCGGCACCCTGCGCCGCTACCGCGTCCAGGTCGAGGACGGCATCGACGTCTCAGCCGCCGAGGCCGCCGCCGAGATCGAGCGGATCCTGGCCCACCCGCGCGGCTGGGCCGCGCACGGCCGGGGCCGGTTCCAGCTGGTCACCGAGAACGCCGACTTCGTCATCCGGATCGCCACCCCGAAGACCGCCGACCGGCTCTGTCTCGCCGTGGGCCTCAACACCCACGGGGAGCTGAACTGCGAGACCACCCAGGGCGTCGTGGTGAACCTGAAGCGCTGGCTGCTCGGCTCGCCGACCTTCACGGGGACCCCCGCCGAGTACCGGCATCTGATCATCAACCACGAGGTCGGGCACGAGATCGGCATCCGGACGCACATGACCTGTTCGGGTGCGGGGAAGCTCGCGCCGGTGATGATGCAGCAGATCAAGGGGCTCAAGGGCTGTCGTTCGAACGCATATCCGTATGACGAAGACGGGAGCTACATCGAGGGTCCGATCGTGCCATGATGCGCATGGGACCGCGCGCGACGAAGCGGGCGGCCCGAGGGGACCGGGGCTCCACTTCTCTCACGGAAGGAGCGGACCGCTACCCGGTAGTTGCGTATCGAGGAGACAGAAATGTCCACCTTCCCCGATGCCTCCGGAGCCGGATCGGTCGACGCGCCGAACCTCGACTTCGCGGGCACGACGCCGTACGAGGACTACGTACAGGCGGACGTACTCACCCACCTCCAGCACCTCCGCTCCGACGACCCGGGCGAGATGGTCTTCCTGGTCACCACCCAGGTCATGGAGCTGTGGTTCACCGTCATCGTGCACGAGTGGGAGACCGCGAGCCGCGCCGTGCGCGAGGACCGCATCCCCGTCGCGATGGACGCGCTCAAGCGCTCCGTGCGCGAGCTGGAGGCCCTGAACCACTCCTGGCGGCCGCTGGCCCAGCTCACCCCCGGGCAGTTCAACTCCTACCGCGCCGCCCTCGGCGAGGGCTCCGGCTTCCAGTCGGCGATGTACCGCCGGATGGAGTTCCTGCTCGGCGAGAAGTCCGCGTCGATGCTGGTGCCGCACCGCGGGGCGCCCCGGGTCCACGCCGAGCTGGAGAAGGCCCTCCAGGAGCCCAGCCTGTACGACGAGGTCCTCAGGCTCCTCGCCCGGCGCGGGCTGCCCGTGCCGCAGGCCGTGCTCGACCGGGACCTGGCGAAGAAGTACGAGCCGTCGCCCGAGATCGAGAAGGTCTGGGCCGGCATATACGCGGACCCCGACCAGAACACCGAACTCGTCCGCCTGGGCGAGGCCCTCAGCGACGTCGCCGAACTGGTCTGGCGCTGGCGCAACGACCACCTCGTCGCCACCCGTCGGGCCATGGGCTCCAAGACGGGCACCGGCGGCTCGGCGGGCGTGGCGTGGCTGGAGAAGCGGGCGCAGAAGAACGTGTTCCCCGAGCTGTGGACGGCGCGCAGCCATGTCTGAGACCTTGCGCGAGAACGCGCTGCTCCGGGACACCCACGACCCGCTGGCCAAGCTCCGCGGCAAGTTCGTCCTGGACGAGGAGACGGTCTACCTCGACGGCAACTCGCTGGGCGCCCTGCCCGCGCACGTGCCCGACCGGATGGCCGACGTCATCACCCGCGAGTGGGGCCGGCTGCGCATCCGCTCCTGGGACGAGAGCGGCTGGTGGACCGCGCCCGAGCGGATCGGCGACCGGATCGCCCCGCTCGTCGGCGCCGCCCCGGGCCGGATCGTGGTCTCCGACTCGACCAGCGTGAACGTCTTCAAGGCGGTCGTCGCGGCCACCCGGCTGAGCACGGACGACCGGGACGAGATCCTCGTCGACGCGACGACGTTTCCCACGGACGGGTACATCGCGGAGTCCGCGGCGCGGATGACCGGCCGCCGGATCGTGCCGGTCGCGCCCGCGGACCTCGCGGACGCGGCGGGCCCGCGCACGGCCGCCGCGCTCGTCAACCACGTGGACTTCCGGACGGGTCGCCTCCACGACCTGCCCGGGACCACGGCCGCGCTGCACGCGGCGGGCGCCCTCGCGATCTGGGACCTGTGCCACAGCGCGGGCGCGCTCCCCGTCGGCCTGGACGAGCACGGGGTCGACCTGGCGGTCGGCTGCACGTACAAGTACCTCAACGGCGGCCCCGGTTCGCCCGCGTATCTGTACGTCGCCGAGCGGCACCAGGCGGCCTTCGACTCCCCGCTGCCCGGCTGGAACTCGCACGCCGACCCGTTCGGGATGACCCCGGGCTACGCGGCGGCCGAGGGCGCGGCGCGGGGCCGGGTCGGTACGCCCGACATCCTGTCCATGCTGGCCCTGGAGTCGGCCCTCGATGTCTGGGACGGCGTCGCCGTCGAGGACGTCCGGGCCAAGTCCCTCGCCCTGACGGACTTCTTCGAGGAGTGCGTGGCGGCGTACGTGCCGGCCGGCCGGGTCGCGTCCCTGACGCCCCGGGCGCACAGCGAGCGCGGCAGCCAGGTCGCGCTGCGGTGCGCCGAGGCCCCCGCCGTCATGGCGGAGTTGATCCGGCGCGGGGTGGTGGGCGACCTGCGCCGCCCGGACGTGCTCCGGTTCGGCTTCACTCCGCTGTACGTCGGCTTCGCGGACGCGGAGCGGGCGGCGCGGATCCTGGCGGAGGTCCTGGCCGAGATCCCGGCGGAAGCGCCGGCTCCGCAGGCGTCAGAGGTACGGAGGGAAGCCGCTCCAGACCTCGACAGCTGAGGTCGGACGGTCGGATGATCGCTTGATCTGTGGGGGCGTCAGTGCTGATACGGTCCCCGCAGGTCAGGCCAATTCGGCCCCGTCCCCGAGAGGTTGGAACAGCATGCCGGACCCCGCCGCGCGCGACGCCGCCGAAGAAGCGTCGGCGTTCTCGCACCCGGCCGTCGCCCCGGACGCGTCCGCAGCGTACGGCGATCACCCCGACCAGGTCGTCGACTTCTACGCGCCGCGCGACGGCCGACAGCAGGCGCCGCTCGTCGTCGCGCTGCACGGTGGTGCCTGGCGGGCGCCGTACGACCGGCAGCACCTCACCCCGTTCGTGGACTTTCTGGCCCGCCGGGGGTTCGCCGTCGCCAACGTCGAGTACCGGCGCGGCGGCACCATCCCCCGGCAGGGCGGTACGGGCCCGGTCGCAGGGCGCTGGCCGGACACCTTCGACGACGTGGCCGCCGCCCTGGACGCCGTACCGAAGCTGGCGGCCGAGCACCTGCCGCAGGCCGACCCGCGGCGGATCGTGCTCACCGGCCACTCCGCCGGCGGCCACCTCGCCCTCTGGGCGGCCGCCCGGCACGTCCTCGCCCCCGACGCGCCCTGGCGGCTGCCCGCGGCGCCCGCGCTGCGCGGGGTGGTGGCGCTCGCCCCCATCGCGCACTTCGACCGGGCCGTGGAGCTCGGCGTGTGCGGCGGGGCGGTGACCGAACTCCTGGGCGGCGAGGGCGAGTTCGACGTACGGGCCCGGCACGCCGACCCGGCCCTGCTGCTGCCGACCGGGATCGCGACCGTGGTCGTCCAGGGCCGCGACGACGTCGTCGTCCCGCAGGCCGTGGCCGACGCCTACGTGGAGGCGGCGGCGAAGGCGGGCGAGACGGTCGGCCTGACGCTCCTCCCGGACGTCGGCCACTTCCCCCTGATCGACCCGGCGGCCGACGCCTGCGCGGTGGTGGCGGAGGAGATCGCCCAGCTCGCGTACTGAGCACGCGGGGCGCGCACGGTCGCGCGGGGCGGCGCGGGGCCGGGCGCAGGGCCGGCGCGGGGCCCGTACAGGCGCCACGCAGGGCCGTGCGGGGCCGTGTAGTACCTGGGACGGACGCGGGAGGATCCGCCGTCATGGTGACGACCGCGTCCGGCGCCCCCCGTACCGTTGCCGACGTGACAGAAACCCGTGAAACGAGCCGTGCCCCCGAGTTCCGCCTGGCCCAGGGCGCGCTCGGCGGGCTGCGCCAAGACCTCTTCCAGAACGCCTTCGAGTACCGGCTGCTGCCCCCGATGGGCGTCGACGGACCGGTGATGCGGCGCCTGCCGGAGCGGATACGCAACAAGGCCCGCTGGACCCCGCACGCGATCGTCGTCGGCTTCGCGTTCATCCTCTTCGCGGTGGGGACCACCGTCACCTCCGGCAACGACCTCTTCGTCCTCGCCTTCGCGGGGCTGCCCGCCCTGGTCGTGCTGCTGACCCTGGTCCGCCCGGTCCTCGCGTTCTGGGCGTCCCTCGCCGTCACGCCCTTCGTCACCGTCCTCGGCTCGTACGGCGACGGCTGGCCGTGGGGCCCGACCTCGGGCACGGCCCACGTGGTGGTCATGATCGTGGTGGCCGCCCGCACCCGGCCCCGTACCGCCGCCTGGATGTGGGCGGTCTCCGCCGCCTACGCCTTCTTCGCCACCGGCCTCTTCGCCCGGGGCACAGGACCCGACGCCTTCGCGGTCCTCTTCCCCTCCGCGCTCGCGCTGCTCGTCGTGACCGTCTTCCAGGTCCGCCGCCAGGCCACGCAGGAGGTCACCGCCCAGCAGTCGGTCACGGCCGTGGAGCGCTCCAAGCGGACCCTCCTCGAAGAGCGCACCACCATCGCCCGCGAGCTCCACGACGTCGTCGCCCACCACATGTCGGTGGTCGCCATCCAGGCCGAGGCCGCGCCCTACCGGGTCGAGAACCCGCCGCCGGAGCTGGAGCAGGCCTTCGTCACCATCCGCGAGAACGCGGTGGCCGCCCTGACCGAGCTGCGCCGCGTCCTCGGAGTCGTACGGGCCGAGGACTACGAGGCCCCCGACGCCCCGCAGCCCACCCTCGGCGACCTCGACGGGCTCGTCGGCAACGTCCGCGAGGCCGGGCTCGACGTCGAGAAGACCGTGACCGGCTCGGTCCGGGAGCTGCCCCAGGGCGTGGAGCTCTCGGCGTACCGGATCATCCAGGAGGCGCTCTCCAACGTGCTGCGGCACGCGCCGGGCGCGGCGGCCAAGGTGGAGGTCTCGTACGTCCTCGGCGGCCTCGGCCTGCGGATCGTCAACGGTCCCGCGCGCGGCCTGGTGAAGCCCTCCCCGGGGGCCGGTCACGGCCTCACCGGGATGCGCGAGCGGGTGACGATGCTGAACGGTGAGATGACGGCCGAACCGACCGAGGACGGCGGTTTCGAGGTCACGGCGTTCGTCCCCGTGACGCGTGAGGAGACGGACCAGTGATCCGGGTACTGATCGTCGACGACCAGATGATGGTCCGCGAGGGCTTCTCGGTGCTGCTCGGCGCGATGCCGGACATCGAGGTCGTCGGCGAGGCCGTCAACGGACGCGAGGCGATCGCCCAGGTCGCGGCGCTGCGCCCGGACGTCGTCCTGATGGACATCCGTATGCCGGAGCTGAACGGCATCGAGGCGACCCGCGAGATCGTCGCGGCGGACGCCGACGCGAAGGTGCTCGTCCTGACGACCTTCGACCTCGACGAGTACGTGTACCAGGCGCTGCGCGCCGGGGCCTCCGGCTTCCTCCTGAAGGACGCCTCGGCCCGGCAACTGGCCGACGGCGTACGGGTCGTGGCGGCCGGCGAGGCGCTGCTCGCGCCGACCGTGACGAAGCGGCTGATCACCGAGTTCGCGCGGGCGGCGGAGGCACCGAAGGTGCCGGCGATGGCGCAGATCGGCGAGCTGACCGAGCGGGAGACGGAGGTCCTGGTGCTGATCGCGCAGGGCCTGTCGAACGCGGAGATCGCCGACCATCTGGTGGTCGCCGAGTCGACGATCAAGACGCATGTGAGCCGGATCCTGGTGAAGCTGGGGCTGCGCGACCGGACGCAGGCGGCGGTCTTCGCGTACGAGGCGAGACTGGTGCAGGTCGGCGGCTAGGCCCGGGCAGCTCGCAGGCCAGGACCTGTGCGGGTCGAGGGGTAGGAACGGTGCAGGTGGGCGGGTAGGTTCCGGCCATGGACGCTTCCTTCGACCCCTGGTCGCCGGGGTTCATCGCGGACCCGTACCCCGCCTACGCCGAGCTGCGGGCGGCCGGCCGGGCGCACTGGTACGGCCCGACCCGGCAGTGGCTGATCCCGCACTACGAGGACGTCTCGGCGCTGCTGCGCGACCGGCGCCTCGGCCGCACGTACACGCACCGCTTCACGCACGAGGAGTTCGGGCGTACGGCCCCGTCGGCCGCGCACGAGCCGTTCCACACGCTCAACGACCACGGGCTGCTCGACCTGGAGGCGGCGGACCACACGCGGATCCGCCGTCTCGTGTCGAAGGCGTTCACCCCGCGCACCGTGGAGAACCTGGCGCCGACGGTACGGAGGCTCGCGGCGGAGCAGGTCGGCGGCCTGGTGGCGCGGGGCGGCGGCGACCTCCTCGCCGATGTCGCCGAACCCCTGCCCGTCGCCGTGATCGCGGAGATGCTCGGGATTCCGGAGGAGGACGAGGAGCGGCGGATGCTGCGGCCGTGGTCGGCCGACATCTGCGGGATGTTCGAGCTGAACCCCTCGGAGGAGACGGCCCGGCGGGCGGTGCGGGCCTCGCTCGACTTCTCGGCGTACCTGCGGGAGCTGATCGCGCGGCGCCGGAAGGACCCGGGCGAGGACCTGATCTCGGCCCTCGTGGGGGTCGAGGAGCTCACCGAGCAGGAGATGGTCTCCACGTGCGTGCTGCTCCTGAACGCGGGGCACGAGGCGACGGTCAACACGACCGTGAACGGCTGGTGGACGCTCCTGCGCCACCCGGAGCAGCTGGCCGCGCTGCGCGCGGACCCGGCCGGACTGTTGTCCACAGCTGTGGAGGAGATCCTCCGCTACGACACGCCTCTGCAGATGTTCGAGCGCTGGGTCCTCGACGACATCGAGGTCGGTGACGTCAGGATCCCGCGCGGCTCGGAGGTCGCGCTCCTCTTCGGCTCCGCCAACCGCGACCCGGCCCGCTTCGCCGACCCGGACGTCCTCGACCTCTCCCGTACGGACAACCCGCACATCACGTTCGGGGCGGGGATCCACTACTGCCTGGGCGCCCCGCTGGCCCGCCTGGAGCTGACGACCCTCTTCGCGGAGCTCCTCGAGCAGGCCCCGACCCTCCGCCTGGCGGCGGAACCCGAGTGGAACCCGGGGTACGTCATCAGGGGCGTACCGGAGCTTCTGGTGGAGCTGTAGGAAGCAGGGAGGGCCCCGTTTCCGGGGCCCTCCTTGGTTTCACGCGGTGATCAGGTCCCGCTGCCGCAGGCGCCACAGGCCCGTCGCCGTCAGGGCCGCCGCCACGACCGTCAGGGTCAGGACGGGCCCCCAGGCCATCTCCTGGCCCGGCAGCTTCGGCAGGTGGCCGAAGGGCGACAGGTTCAGCACCGCCTGGGGCAGGTCCAGCGCCGGGCCGATCCAGCCGAGCGCCAGGGACAGGCCCGCCACGCCCCACCCCGCCACGGCCGCCTTCGGGAAGGCGCCCCACAGCAGGACCGCGAGACCCGCCAGGGTCCAGATCGCGGGGAGCTGGGCCAGCGAGGCGCCCAGGATCGGGCCGAGGTCCCGGCCGTACGAGAGGTACAGGCCGAGGCCGCTCAGGAGCATGATCAGGGCCGCCCCCGCGAAGGCGATCACCAGGTGGCCGGCCGCCCAGGCGACCCGGCCCACGGCGTTGGCCAGGATCGGCTCCGCCCGCCCCGAGGTCTCCTCGCCGTGCGGCCGCAGCACCGAACCGACCGCGTACAGCGCGGCGATCATCCCGAACATGCCGATCATCGTCGCGAGGAAGGCGTCGGTCAGACCGCTCTGACCGCCCATCCGCTCGAAGATCTCCCGCGCCTGCTCGTTGTCGCCGACGATGTCGGCCGCCCCCGAGACCATCCCGCCGAAGATCAGGCCGCCGAGCAGGAAGCCGAGCGACCAGCCGAGCACGGTGCCGCGCTGAAGCCGCCAGGCCAGCGCCCCGGCCGTGGCGAGGCGCCCCTCCGCCGGGCCCGGCCGGGTCGGCAGGAAGCTCATGCCCACATCGCGCCTGCTCGCCAGCTCGTACGCCACCGCCGTCTGGACGAGCACGGCCACGGCGATCAGGAGCAGCACCCACCAGCGCTCGCCGGCGAAGGCGCGGACGTTCTCCGCCCAGCCGATCGGGGAGAGCCACGTCAGGACCGACGAACCGTCGGCCGTACCCGAGTCGCCCGCCGCGCGCAGCACGAAGGCGAGACCGAGGACGGCGGAGGTCAGGCCCTTCGCGAGCCGCGCGCTCTCCGTCAGCTGGGCGACGATCGCGGCCATCGTGGCGAAGAGCATGCCCGTGCCGCCCACCGCGAGACCGAGCGCGAGCGCCCCGCCCGCCCCCTGCCCCGCGAGCCCGGCCGTGATCACGAGCGCGACGCCCGCGTTGGCGAGCAGCGCCGCGAGCAGCGCGGCGGTCAGCGGGGCGCGGCGGCCCACCACGGCGGAGGAGAGCATCTCCTGACGCCCCGTCTCCTCCTCTTCCCTGGTGTGCCGTACGACGATGATCAGGCTCATCACGGCGGCGAGCACGGCCGCGAAGGTGCCGAAGCGCCAGGCCACGAGCCCGCCGAGGGAGTCGTCGAAGACCGGCCCGTACAGCGAGCGCATCGAGCTGTTGGCGGTCATCGACGCGGCCAGCTCGGAGCGGGCCTCCTGGGTCCCGTAGAGGCCCTTCAGGGAGCCGACGCCGCTGGCGACCATGCCGCCCGTGACGAGGACCCAGATCGGCATCATCAGCCGGTCGCGGCGCAGCGCGAGCCGGGTGAGCGGGCGGGTGCCCGCGAGAGTCAGGGTGCTCATCGCGCGGTCGCCTCATCGGTGGCGTAGT
Organism: Streptomyces sp. NPDC058579; assembly: GCF_042718575.1. Taxonomy (NCBI): domain Bacteria; kingdom Bacillati; phylum Actinomycetota; class Actinomycetes; order Kitasatosporales; family Streptomycetaceae; genus Streptomyces; species Streptomyces sp. NPDC058579. The sequence goes on along the minus strand of NZ_JBHXPI010000001.1, from coordinate 181,381 downwards.
GCCGGAGGAAGAGCTCCTCCAGGGTGGGCGGGGTGCTGGTCAGCGAGCGCACACCGGACTGGGTCAGCGAGCGCAGCACCGCGTCGAGCTTGTCGGTGTCGACCTGGAGCCGGACGCGGAGGCCTTGGACGTCGAGGTCGTGGACGCCGGGGAGGTGGGCGAGCCCGTTGGGCGCGCCGGCGAGCTCGGCGGTGACGCTCGTACGGGTGAGGTGGCGCAGCTCGGCGAGCGAACCGCTCTCCACCGTCTGCCCCTTGCGGATGATGCTGACCCGGTCGCAGAGGGTCTCGACCTCGCTGAGGATGTGCGAGGAGAGCAGGATCGTGCGGCCGCGCTCCCGCTCCTCGGCCACGCAGCGCTGGAAGACCTCCTCCATCAGGGGGTCGAGGCCGCTGGTGGGCTCGTCGAGGATGAGCAGGTCGACGTCGGAGGCGAAGGCGGCGACGAGGGCGACCTTCTGGCGGTTGCCCTTGGAGTAGGTCCGGCCCTTCTTCGTCGGGTCGAGCTCGAACCGCTCGGTCAGATCGGCCCGCCGAGCCTTGTCGAGTCCTCCGCGCAGCCGTCCGTAGAGGTCGATGACCTCGCCGCCGGAGAGGTTGCGCCAGAGCGTCACGTCACCGGGGACGTACGCGATCCTGCGGTGCAGCTCGACGGCGTCGCGCCACGGGTCCTTGCCGAGGAGCTGGGCGGCGCCGGAGTCGGCGCGCAGCAGCCCGAGGAGGACCCGGATGGTCGTGGACTTCCCGGAGCCGTTCGGGCCGAGGAAGCCGTGGACCTCACCGGTCTCGACCGTGAGGTCGAGGCCGTCCAGCGCGTGGGTACGGCCGAAGGACTTGTGCAGTCCGGCCACCGTGATTGCCTTCGTCATGCTTCAGAACGTACGTTACTTTCACAAACTTGTGAAGTTAACGAAGCGTATAAAGTTGGGGGATGAGCGAGATGACGACGACCAGCGCGGGCGACGATGCGGCCGTGTCCCGATTCGTGGAGCGCTTCGCCGCCGAACTCACCGAAGCGGGCATGCAGCGCATGGCGGCCAGGGTCTTCGCGGCCCTGCTCGCCTCCGACACCGCGTCGATGACCTCCGCGGAACTCGCCGACCAGCTCCAGATCAGCCCGGCGGCCGTCTCCGGCGCGATCCGCTACCTCAGCCAGGTCGGCATGGTCAGCCGCGAACGCGAACCCGGCTCGCGCCGCGACCGCTACGTCCTCCACAACGAGGTCTGGTACGAGACCATGACCCGCCGCGACGCCATCCTGACCCGCTGGGAGAAGGTCCTCAGGGACGGCTCGGAGATCCTCGGCACGGACACGGCGGCGGGCCGCAGGACGGCGGAGACGGCGGAGTTCTTCGAGTTCCTCCAGAGCGAGATGCTGAGCATGCTGGACCGCTGGCGGGTGCGGAAGGCGGCGAAGGGCGGCCAGGAGGCCTGACGGCTGACGCCCGACGCCCGACGCCCGACGCCTGGCGCCTGACGACTCAGGCCTTCGGGCGCTGACGACTCAGGCCTTTGCGTTCGGCAGCGTCAGCCCCCACGCCCCCTCCCGTACCGTCCATGTCCGCCTGCGGACCGGGCCCGAGATCACGGTGTCCGCGCGGTAGCGGAAGTCCGGGCCCGAGACCGTCAGGGTGTGGGCGTCGGCGTGGACGGGCGGCGCGGACGGCGGCTGGATCGTGATCGAGGCCAGGCCCGCGAGGGACCGTACGCTCACGCCCTCCACCGGCGCGCCCACATCGCTGAGCAGCACCCCGTCCGCCTCCACCCGCAGCCGGTGGACGCGCGGCGCGATGTGCGTCGGGTCCGGGCGGACCAGCGTGCGGACCAGGGAACGGCAGGTGTCCCAGACGGTCGGCGGGGCGGGCGCCGGCACGGTCGGGCCACGCCCGGCCGGGATGCTCAGGTCGCCGAGCACGACGCCGTCGCTGTCGTCGACGAGCAGGTCGAGCCGGCGCGGCACCCCGTCGAGCACCGCCCGCGCCGCCGCGACCGTGCCGGGCGGCACGCCGAGGGCGTACGCCACTTCCAGCGAGCCCGGCGCGCCGATCGGCACGAGCGACAGCGCCGCGCCCGCGAGCTCACGCTCGCGGTGCAGCAGCGTCACCGTGCGTAGCAGCGTGCGGTCGTCGCCGACCACCACCGGGCGCCGTGAGCCGCGCCGGGCAAGGGCCCGGGAGAACTCCTCCGGGCTGTCCGGAAGGCAGATTTTCGCCTCTGCCCCCGCACACAACACATCTTTCGCGATCCGTACGGACTCGCCGTCATTCCGGCGGGCGACCGGGTCGATGACCACCAGCAGCTGGTCGTGAGCCGACACCTCGGTCCTTCCTCGGGTAGCATCTTTGTGCAAGAGCCCCTTGCGCTATTGCGCCAGGGGCTTCGTCTATTCCGGGGCACACCGGTGAGGCGGCCTCGGCCCCTGACCTTGGACATGCCCCACCCGGAAGGGGTGTACGCCTGTGCCCGCACTTGTGCTGCTCGGTGCTCAGTGGGGTGACGAGGGCAAGGGAAAGGCCACCGACCTCCTCGGTGGATCCGTTGACTATGTAGTGCGCTACCAGGGCGGCAACAACGCCGGCCACACCGTCGTCGTCGGCGACCAGAAGTACGCGCTGCATCTTCTCCCTTCCGGAATCCTCTCCCCGGGGTGCACCCCGGTGATCGGTAACGGAGTCGTCGTCGACCCGGCTGTCCTGCTCTCCGAGCTGAGCGGACTGAACGAGCGAGGCGTCGACACGTCGAAGCTCCTGATCAGCGGCAACGCGCATCTGATCACCCCGTACAACGTCACCCTCGACAAGGTGACGGAACGGTTCCTCGGCAAGCGCAAGATCGGCACGACGGGCCGTGGCATCGGCCCGACCTACGCCGACAAGATCAACCGCGTCGGCATCCGGGTCCAGGACCTGTACGACGAGTCGATCCTCACCCAGAAGGTGGAGGCGGCGCTGGAGGGCAAGAACCAGCTGCTCGCCAAGCTCTACAACCGCCGCTCGATCGACGCCGCCCAGATCGTCGAGGAGATGCTCCAGTACGCGGAGCAGATCAAGCCGTTCGTCGCGGACACCACCCTGATCCTCAACAACGCGCTGGACGAGGACAAGGTCGTGCTCTTCGAGGGCGGCCAGGGCACGCTCCTGGACGTCGACCACGGCACGTACCCCTTCGTCACCTCCTCGAACCCGACCGCGGGCGGCGCCTGCACCGGCGCCGGCGTGGGCCCGACGAAGATCAGCCGGGTCATCGGCATCCTCAAGGCGTACACGACCCGTGTCGGCGCCGGCCCGTTCCCGACGGAGCTGTTCGACGCGGACGGCGAGGCGCTGCGCCGCATCGGCGGCGAGCGCGGAGTCACCACCGGCCGTGACCGTCGCTGCGGCTGGTTCGACGCGGTCATCGCGCGGTACGCGACCCGGGTCAACGGCCTGACGGACTTCTTCCTCACCAAGCTCGACGTGCTGACGGGCTGGGAGCAGATCCCGGTCTGCGTCGCGTACGAGATCGACGGCAAGCGCGTCGAGGAGCTGCCGTACTCGCAGACCGACTTCCACCACGCGAAGCCGATCTACGAGATGCTGCCGGGCTGGTCCGAGGACATCACCAAGGCCAAGACCTTCGCCGACCTGCCGAAGAACGCGCAGGCCTACGTGAAGGCCCTGGAGGAGATGTCCGGCGCTCCGATCTCCGCGATCGGCGTGGGCCCGGGCCGGACCGAGACGATCGAGATCAACTCGTTCCTGTAGGCACGACGCACGTGTGGGCCCGCTCTCCGGGGTACGGGGAGCGGGCCCACACGTATGCGCTACGCGTCCAGCTTCGTGTCCCTGCCCACCTTCTCCCACGCCACCAGGTCCCCCCGGACCTGCTCCACGTGCCCCAGGATCGTGTCGATCGTGTCGATCGAGTCGTCGCCGAGCGCGAGCCGCATCGGGGTCTCCTCCGCGTCGAGCGCCGCAAGGACGGCCGCCGCGGCCTTCGCCGGGTCGCCCGGCTGCGTGCCGCCGCCCGTCTCCACGTACGCACGCGTCCCACCGACCGTGTCCGCGTAGTCCGCGATCCCGTCCGCGCTCAGGCTGTGGTTGCCGAAGAGCTCCGTGCGGAACGCCCCCGGCTCCACGATCAGGACGTCGATGCCCAGCGGGCGCACCTCGGCGGCGAGCGCCTCCGACAGGCCCTCCAGGGCGAACTTCGTCGCGCTGTACGCACCGAAGCCGGCCATCGACATCTGCCCGCCCACGCTGCTGAGCTGCACGATCGCCCCCGAGCGGCGGGCCCGCATGTGCGGCAGGACCGCGCGCGTCAGCGCGGCGGGGCCGAAGACGTGGACGTCGAAGAGCGAGCGCAGCTCCGCGTCGCCGGTCTCCTCGACCGAGCCGACGTGGGTGCGGCCCGCGTTGTTGACGAGCACGTCGACGCGGCCGTGGCGCTCGACGACGTCCCCCACGACGGCCTCGATCGCGGCCGGGTCCGTGACGTCCAGGGCGACGGCGTCGATCTGGTCGGGGTGGGCGGCGACCAGGTCGTCCAGGGTCGCGACGCGGCGTGCGGCGGCGACGACGACATCGCCGGCGGCGACGGCCGCCTCGGTGAAGGCGCGCCCGAAGCCGCTGTTGGCGCCCGTGATCAGCCAGACCTTGCTCATGTCCGTACTCCCTCGTTCCCGCTTGCCCTCGTCCGTCGACAGGACCAGCCTGCGCCGGGCGCCCGTTGCCGGTCCAAGACCTATCGTGATAACCCATGGTTATGGACGTTCATGGTCGGGATCTCCGCTACTTCGTCGCCGTCGCCGATCAGCTCCACTTCACCCGCGCCGCCGAGACCCTGTACGTCTCCCAGCCCGCGCTCAGCAAGCAGATCCGGGCCCTGGAGCGGCAGCTCGGCGCCCCGCTCTTCGACCGCGACCGGCAGGGCGTCCGCCTCACCCCCGTCGGTACGGCGCTGCTGCCGCACGCCCGGGAGGTCCTCGCCGCGTGGGAGCGGGCCGAGGCGGCGGTGCGGGGCGCACGGGAGGCCGGGAACGCCACGCTCGTCGTCGGCATGTCCACGAGCCCCGGCCGGGGCGGCCTGCTGCCCGCGATCCGCTCCCGGTTCACTTCCGCCCACCCGGAGGTCCGGCTGAAGCTGCGCCAAGTGGGTTGGGAGGACCCCTCGGCGGGCCTCGCGGACGGGACGAGCGACGTCGCCTTCGTCTGGCTCCCCCTGGCGGACGCCGAGCGCTACCGCTGGGTCGTCGTGGCCACCGAGCCCCGCCTGGCCGCCCTGCCCGAGACCCACCCGCTGGCCGCCCGCGAGCGCCTCGACTTCGCCGACCTCCTCGACGAACCGTTCCTCGCCCTGCCCGCCGCCACCCCCGAACTCCGCGACCACTGGCTGGCCCTGGACGCCCGGGGCAGCCGGCCCCCGGTGATCGGCGGCGAGATCGCCAGCGCGGACGAGACGTACGAGTCACTCGTCGGCGGCATCGGCATCTGCCTGGTGGCCGCCGGGAACGCGCCGCTGCTGACCCGGGGCGGGGTCGTGGTCCGCCCGGTCGAAGGGCTCGCCCCGACGAGCTTCGCCCTCGCCTGGCGCGCGGACGACGACCGCCGCGTGGTCCAGGACTACGCCCGGGCGGCGGCGCCCCGCACCCTGTCGTGATTCCCTCTCGCCAACTCCCATGTCTCACGCCACACTTGACGCATTGTCATGCCGGGGACAGGGGGACCCATGGACGCGTCAGAGGCATCAGGGACACCAGAGGCACCACCGCCGCCGTCCGTACCGCCGAAGTCGGCGAAGCCCGCGCCCGCGCCACCGCAACCCGCCAGGCCGCCGATGCCCTCGGACGCCGTCGAGCTCAAGGTCAGCAAGCGGCTGCTGTGGGTGGGGCGGGCGGCGTATCCGCTGCAGAACGTCGCCCGCGTGCACACCTTCACGCTCGTCCCGCGCCGAGGCCAGGCGTTCTGGCGCTTCATGAAGCGGATCTCCGTCACGCTCCTGTTGGCGCTGCTGCTCGCCATGGTCACGGACCAGCCGTCCTACGACTCGTACGACTCGTACAGCAGCGACTCGGACGGCATCGCCCCGCTCCTCTGGTTCGTCGTCGTGTGCGCCGTCGTCTACTTCATCGGCGACATGCTCAGCGTGGTGCTGGCCAAGTCCCACTTCGTGCTGGCCGTCGAGACCTCCGGCCCGTCGCAGGCGGTCGTCACCAGCCGGGACCGCGCCTACCTGACCCAGCTCGTCCACACCATCACGGACGCCCTGGAGAACCCGGACAACGAGTTCCGCGTGCAGGTGGAGCGCGTGATGATCAGCAAGCCGAGCAACTACTACTTTGGCGACGCCGTGAACATGTACGGCAGCGGCAATGTGGGGGTGTTCCACGAATGAGCGGCGACAGCTACTACTTCGGCGACGCCGTGAACCAGTACGGCGACCACAACCAGGGCATCGTCCACCACCATCACGCCTCCCCGGCGCTGGAGCAGGCGCTGCTGCGGGTGCTCGACCGCGTCGCCGAGGTGCGGGCCGGCATCCCGGCGGAGGCGCAGCGCTCCCTCGACGGCGCGCTCCCGGCCCTCGCGCCGGGCTCCGACGCCGAGCCGCAGGCCCGGCGCAGCGCCCTCCAGATCCTGGAGGCCGTCGCCGGGATGGCCGGAAACGTCGGTCAGCCGCTGCTCGACGCCACCCGCGCCGCCCTCCAACTCCTGGGCGGATAGCGGATAGGGGCTCCCTCTACCGCCGGTAGTACTCTCCCGGCTCCCCGTCCAGCATCGGATAGACCAGCAGCCGCTCCCGCCCCTTGAAGCGGTCGACCGTCACATAGCCGCCCGTGCCGACGCGTTCGCAGTCGCGGTCCGACGCGTCCACGTCCGCGGTGCCCGGGGCGATGACCAGCGGCGGGCCCGCGGCGGCGAGGAGGGAGGTGAAGGTGCAGGTCACCGTGTCCGCGGTCAGGCCGCCCTCGTCGTCCAGGCGGGGGAAGCCGCGCTGCATGCGCAGGACGGGCGCGCCGATGGGGCCCTGGGTGATCGTGACCTCGTCGGAGTAGCGGTCGACGTTCTCGCCGTAGATCAGCGGGTCGTTCTCCATCTTCCAGGAGCCGACGTACGACGCCGGGACGATCGCCGTGCCCGTGCGCGCCTTGCGGAAGGTGGCCTTCGCCGCGCCCGAGGACCACTCCAGGACGTCGGGGGAGCGCAGGGTCAGGGTCTGGTGGGCGAGCGGGGTGCACCGCTGGGACGGGACGCTGGTGGTGACGTCGGACTCGCCGAGGACCACCTTGTCCTCGTCCGCGGAGACGAGCCGCGAGCGGCCCATGCACATCTGCTCCTCCGACGCCCGCGTGTAGACGGCGGCCTTCGCGCCCGCCGCGCCCTGGCTGATCTCGATCCGCGCCGCGTCCCTCGGGCTGTCCACCGAGCCGCGCAGCACGCCCTCCCAGGCGCCCAGGAACGCGGCGGGCACGATCCCCGCCGGGCGAGGCGTCCCGCTCACGGTCTGGCCCCCGGCCCCGTTCTTCCCGCCGTCCTCCCCGGCGCCCGCGTCGGGCCAGAGGGTGTACGTGAGACCGGCCGCCGCCGCCACGACGAGGGCGGTGGCGGCGGCGACCAGGCCGGTACGGCGGCGGCGAGACGGCTTCTTCGGAGCCGGCGCCGGTACGGGAGTGTCGTCGCCCGGGCCCGCCCCCGAGGCCGTCGGTGTCGCCTCCGCCTCCAGGATCCGCGCCGCGTGCCGGCCGAGCCGGGTCAGGACGTCCGCCGGGAGCCAGGGGTCGGCGACCGTGATCGTCTCGACCAGCTCGGCGGCCGAGGGGCGGCGCGCCGGGTCCTTGGCGAGGCAGGCCCGGACCAGGCCGCTCAGCTCGGCCGGCAGGTCCGTCAGGTCCGGCTCGTCGTGCGCGATGCGGAACATCGTGGCGTGGACGCCGCTGTCCGCCGTACCGAACGGGGAGTGGCCGGTCGCCGCGTAGACGAGGACCGAGCCCAGGCAGAAGATGTCGGACGCGGGCGTCAGCTTCTCGCCCCGTACCTGCTCGGGCGACATGAAGCCGGGCGAGCCGACCAGCGCGCCGGTGCTGGTGAGCCCGCCGTCCGTGACGGTCTCCACGGCCCGCGCGATGCCGAAGTCGATGAGGCGCGGCCCGTCGACGGTCAGCAGCACGTTCCCGGGCTTGAGGTCGCGGTGGACGAGCCCGGCGGTGTGCACATGGGTGAGCGCGCGGGCGACCCCGGCCGCCAGCGTGCGTACCGTCGCGGGCGGCAGCGGCCCGAACTCGTCGCCCACCACGGTCCGCAGCGAAGGCCCCGGGACGTAGCCGACGGCCACCCAGGGCGCCTCCGCCCCCGTGTCCGAGCCGAGGACCGGGGTCGTACCCGTGCCGCCGACCCGCTCGAGGGCGGCGACCTCACGGGCGAACCGGCGCCGGAACTCGTCCTGCGCCGCCAGCTCCGCGTGCACCACCTTCACCGCGACCGTCCGGCCGCCCGACGAGCGCGCCAGGAACACCCGGCCCATCCCGCCGGCGCCAAGCCGCCCGAGCAGACGGAACGGACCGATGCTGACCGGGTCTTCCGCGTTCAAAGGGTCCACGATCGAAGAGAATGCCAGACCCTCCGACGAGGGCGCTGTCATCCTTCGCCGCAGATCCGCAGACCCTTGGGCGTCGCGCAGGGCAGATGACCATGCGTACGGATGACGTCCTGGCCGCGCCCCTGCCGCAGATAGGTGAGGAAACTGGAGGTCAGCGAGTCGGCCGGCGGCTCGCCCCAGGTGTAGGCGTACTCGATCTCCCGGTACGGGTACGTCGACGCGCCGATCTCGTCCACGTTCGGGACGCGGCCGTCGATGGCCACCTTGTGCAGGCCCTTCTGCCCGCTCACGGCGCGCAGTTCGGTGTACCCGATCGCGCCCGGCAGCTTGGCGACCGTCGACAGCACCTGGGCGGTGGAGTCCAGTTCGCAGCGGGTCACCAGGGCCTCGCGGTCGTCGCGGTTCTCGCAGTCCCGGGAGGAGTTCGCGGGCTCGTTGCGGTCCAGGACCCGGCGCTGGAAGACCTCCCGGGTACCGGAGTTGGCGTCCCGGCTGACGAGGAGGATGCGGCGGTCCGGGCCGCCGGGGATCTGCTTCCAGTTGTCGATCTCGCCCCGGTAGATGGCGCGGACCTGGTCGAGGGTGAGGTTCTCGACCGGGATCCTGTCGTTGAGGACGAGGGTGAAGAGGGAGACCGCGACCATGTTCTCGCGCAGCTCCGGGTAGCCGCCGGGCTTGCGGCCGTCGGAGAGCGCGACGACCGCGGGGGCGCCCTTGCCGTTCGCCTTGCCCGCCGCGTCGAGCGCCCGTATCCCCGCGGTCGAGCCGTGCGCGTCCACGACGATCGTGGAGCCCTCGCAGTCCTTCTGGTACTTGTCCGCCAGCTCCCGCACCGCCGGGGCGAACGCGGTGGAGCCGGTGACCTTGAGGGTGCCCCGGGCGCAGCCGATGGGCGGCGGGGCGTCGCGGGCGACGATGATGGCGGCGAGAGTGACCACGCAGGCGGCGAGGACGAGCGTGATGTTCCGGGCGGCGGGGCTGAAGGTCGGCGTCCTGTCGTCGACGCTCATGGATTCGTTGCGGTGCACGTCCACCCCGTCGCGGATCCCGGTGATCTGGATCGCGCGCTCGGTCACGCTGCCGGAGAGCATCACGAGCAGCTTGAAGTACTGCTTGCGCTCCAGCGACACCTTGGGCAGCAGGACGGACGTGCCCCGCTTGCGCAGCCCGTCACCCGCCCGCATCTCGTCCCGTACGTCCTCGGCTTCCTGCGGGATGGTGGCGACCACGGCCTTGACGTCCTTGTCGCTGAAGGTGATCTTCAGCCCCTCGGAGTCGGTGGAGGGCAGGTAGTCCCCGTGGTCGATGTCGCGCTGCCCGTCGTTCTCGATCCGGAGCAGGACCAGGGTGGAGCCGTTCTCCGTGATGTCGCCGTCCCGCAGGGTCAGGGTGCCGGCGGTCTCGGCGACGCCCTCGCGCAGGGGCGTGTTCAGCTGTACGCGGTACCCGAGCCGCTTGCCCCGCTGCTGTAAGCGCTCGTACGCGACCACACCGGCGGAGACGAGGACACCGAGGAGCGCGGTGACCACGGCGATGACGTTCTCGGCGGTAACCCAGTCCACGGACGTGACGGTACGGACGCGTGTGCGGTCCCGTGCGAGAGGTCGCTTTTCGCCACCAGGAGTTCTCCCTTCGTTCAGCCGCCGGGTCGACCGGCTGCGGGGTGGTTGGCCGAACAACGGTTGCCGGGGGTGGTGACCGTGGGTGTAATGGCCACCAGGGGGCCAGGCGGAGAGGAACCCCATGCGTGTCGTCGAAGTGACCGCCTACGGCGGCCCTGAGGTCCTGAGAATGGCCCGCCGGCCGGAGCCCGAGGCCGGTGAGCGGCCCGGAATGGTCCGGGTGCGGCTGAAGTCGGCCGGGGTCAACCAGGCCGACCTGCGGATCCGCGCGGGCCGGTACGCCGACGTCGTCGGTCCCCTGCGGCCCCCGTTCGTCCTCGGGACGGACTTCGCGGGCAAGCTGATCGACCCCGTGCCCGGCATGCCGAAGAACACCCGCGTGGCCGGTTTCGTCCCCTGGTTCGAGGAGCTGACCGGCGAGGGCACGTACGCCGAGGTCATCTGGGCGGCCCCGGAGTGGCTGGCCCCGATCCCGGACGACGTGGACTACACCGTGGCGGCCTCCGTCCCGCTGGCCGCGGCCACCGCCCAGCGCGGCCTGGACGAGCTGAACCTTCCGCAGGGCGCCACGCTGCTCGTCTCAGGGGCGAGCGGGGTGGTGGGCCGATTGGCGGTGCAGTACGCCGCGGCCGCCGGGCTGCGCGTGGTGGCCATCGCGCACGAGGGCGACCAGCACGAGCTGAAGGTCCTCGGCGCCGAGCACAGCGTCGTGCGGGGCACCCCGGACGAGATCGTCGAGCGGGTCGTCGACGCGGTCCCTGAGCGGGTGGACGCGGTCTTCGACGGCGCCTTCCTCGGCGCCCCGCTGCTCCCGGCCGTGAAGGACGGCGGCGCCTTCATCGCCCTCGTCCCCGACCGCATGCCCAGGTCCGAGCGGAACATCAAGGTGGAGACCGTCCTCGGCAGGCCGGACCCCGCCCGGCTCAAGGAGACCCTGGAGAAGGTGGCGGCCCGGGAGATGATCACCCGGGTCTCGGACGTGATGCCGCTGGAGGAGGTCGCGGAGGCCCACCGCAGGGCGGAGGCGGGCCACCGCCCGGGCCGCATCATCCTCATGATCTGACAGAGGCGGTACGCGCGAGGCGCCGGGCACCGAGTGGTGTCCGGCGCCTTCGACGTGTGCGGCGCACGGGAGCTGACACCCCGAACTGTCACTGTGATGAGTGTTGGTCTAGACCTTGACAGGTCCAGACCAAAGCCGCTTCGCTGGCCTTCCCCCACCCGGAAGGACGAGCATGCGCCGTCTCATATCTCTGATCGTCGGCTTCTGTACGGCAGTTGGGCTTGCCATCCTCATCCCCACGGCCGCCTCGGCCGGCGCGTCCGCCGCCTGCGCGGCCGCGTGGAACTCATCCAGCGTCTATACGGGCGGGATGGCCGCCTCGCACAACGGCCGCAACTGGCAGGCCAAGTGGTGGACCCAGAACGAGACTCCCGGCACGACCGGCGAGTGGGGCGTCTGGGCCGACCAGGGCACTTGCGCAGGCGGGCCCACCACCCCGCCCACGACCCCGCCGCCGTCGTCCGGATTCGTCGTCACCGAGGCCCAGTTCAACCAGATGTTCCCGAGCCGGAACTCCTTCTACACGTACAGCGGCCTCACCGCCGCCCTGAGCGCCTACCCCGCGTTCGCCAACACGGGCGGCGACACGACCAAGAGGCAGGAGGCGGCCGCCTTCCTCGCCAACGTCCACCACGAGACCGGCGGCCTGGTCCACATCGTGGAGCAGAACACGGCCAACTACCCGCACTACTGCGACAGCGGCCAGCCCTACGGCTGCCCCGCAGGCCAGGCCGCGTACTACGGCCGCGGCCCGATCCAGCTCTCGTGGAACTTCAACTACAAGGCCGCGGGTGACGCCCTCGGCATCAACCTCCTCAACGACCCGTACCGCGTCGAGCGCGACGCGGCCGTCGCCTGGAAGACCGGCCTCTGGTACTGGAACACCCAGAACGGCCCCGGCACGATGACCGGCCACAACGCCATGGTCAACGGAGCGGGCTTCGGCCAGACGATCCGCTCGATCAACGGCGCCCTGGAGTGCGACGGCAAGAACCCGGCGCAGGTCCAGAGCCGGGTCACCAAGTACCAGCAGTTCGCCCAGATCCTGGGCGTACCGACGGGCGCGAACCTGTACTGCTGACCCACCGCTCCACAGCCATGACGATTCCCGGGACCCTCGGCGGAGGGCCCCGGGAATCGTTGTCATCCGTCCGTACCTGTGGACGGAGTGCCTGCACGGAAGTGCTGCGGGGCACCGTCGTCGGGCCCCCGACGTCTGCCCTCAAGTACCTTTCGCGACGGTGTGGCCGTCGGGTTGAGTGGGAGGTTGCCGACGATCCCAGGAGGGGCGGAGCCCGATGCGCGAGCGGGAGAACGAGGAAGCCACCGGGGCCAAGCACGGCCGGGGGGCGAGGCAGGCGCCCGCCGAGGCCGGGCAGTCACGGTCCGAACTCCTCGGGCTGCAGGGCACCGTGGGCAACGCGGCGGTGGTCCAGATGCTCCGCCGGGCCGGTCATGGCCTCGACCAGGAGGAGCACCGGCACGGCGAGGGCTGCGGCCACGACGAGGTCGAGGGCCCTGCGGTCCAGCGCTCCGCGGGCCCCGCCGTCCAGCGGTCGGCCGTCCATGACGTGCTGCGCGGCCCCGGCCGGCCCCTGGACAACGCCACCCGTACGGACATGGAGTCACGTCTCGGCGCCGACTTCTCCGACGTACGCCTCCACACCGGCGGCGCCGCGAAGGCCTCCGCCGCCGAGGTCGGCGCCCGGGCCTACACCTCCGGCAACCACGTCGTCATCGGCGACGGCGGCGGCGACGCGCACACCCTCGCCCACGAGCTCACCCACGTCATCCAGCAGCGCCAGGGCCCGGTCAGCGGTACCGACAACGGCAACGGCCTTGCGGTCTCCGACCCTTCCGACCGCTTCGAGCGCGAGGCCGAGGCCAACGCCCACGCGGTGATGAGCCGTCCGGCACCCCAGGCCTCCGCCGACGTGCAGCGTTCGGCCGCTCCGGAGACCGCCGGTGCGGCGGAGGCGCCCGTGCAGCGCACCCTGGCGGCGGGCCTCGCGAAGGGGACTCAGGTCGTCAAGCACACGGACAACGGGGACGTCGAGGGGCAGACGATCCTCAGTTTCGGCTTCGGGTCCTATCTGATCTCCGAGGGCGCGGACGGCAAGAAGCCCAGGGCGTCCACGAAGGACAAGTCATGGGGAACGGTCGAGAACCGTGAGGCGTCCCGCGCGGAGTACGACGCCGCCCGCGCACAGGAGCTGGACCCGGAGGTCCTCGCCGCCAAGCAGAAGCAGAAGGACCTCGACCTCGGCGAGAACTACCTCAGCGCCGACTACCGCCGGATCAACCCGCTGCTGGCGGCCTTCGGGCAGGTCGGCTTCACTCCCGCCGAGATCGCCGCCCCCGGCTTCTCGTACAAGTCGAAGGAGAGCGAGGTGCTCGACGCGTGGCGCAGCGTGGCCATGGCACGGGGCTACGCGGACGAGCAGGCCACGGAGAGCTGGGACGCGAAACACCTCGCCGACACCTTCGACATCTTCGCCCGGATCAACGGCGTGTGGGACGACTTCGCGACGCCTGGCGCGAACGAGGACGGCAACGTGGTGCGGGGCGACAGCAAGTACATGTACGAGTCGTTCGGCGGCGTCCTGAAGCAGCAGGAGAGCCACCCGGACGGTGGCTACGTCTCGATCGACCAGACGATCGAATGGCCGGCGATCCTGTCGACCACGTACGGCGATCCGCTGACCCACACGTACGTGGCCGGCAAGGAGATCGTCTGGGAGTTCGGCCTGCCGGATCAGCACCAGGGAAGGGAACTCGGCAAGAACAACAAGTCCGAGGAGGAGATGACCTTCCCGATCGGCACCAAGATCCACATCAGGAAGATCCTCGTGCGGAGCGGCGATTTCCGGCAGGAGAAGTCGGAGAAGTACGGAGAGAGCGCGGCCGTGATCGTGTTCGCCGACATCCTGGCGGGACAGGGGCAGGGGCAGCCCCAAGCGGGCGGGGGGACCCCGAGGCGGCCTCGGCGCGCCTAGGGCTTGGAGGGCCTGGAGAGGGGGCCTTTACGGGGCCTCCTCCAGCGCGTCCAGGGCCCTGGAGAGCCGTTCCAGCACCCGTACGGTCTCCTCGAAGGCCTCCAGGCCGCCCAGCTCGCTCGTCAGGCGGGCCGCAAGCTCCGCGTGGCCCGGGTCGATGCGGCCGATCGCGGCGCGGCCCTCGGTGGTCGGGGTGAGGAGCTTGGCGCGGCGGTGGGCCGGGTTCGGCTCGTACGCCGCGAGGCCGCGCTCCACCAGCAGGTCCGCGATCCGCTGGACGCTCTGCCGGGTGATGCCCATGGCGCGGGCGATCCCGGCGACCGGCAGCGGCTCGGGCAGCACGGCGCCCAGGACCTGCCACCAGGCGGCGGTCAGGCCGGCGGGCTCGGCCAGCTTCTCGGAGACGGCGAGGAACTGGCCGTTCAGCCGGAAGACGCCGAGGGCCGTACGGGACAGGGCGTCCTGCTGCTCGCGGCTCACGCGTTCAGCTCCTCGTAGGCCGCCGGGTCCGAGTCGTGGAAGAGCCGGTACCAGGCGTCCAGCTGGGCGCCCTCGAAGGCGCCGAGCTTCCCGAGCACCTCGCGGGCGAAGGCCACCGGCTCGGTCGGCCCGGCGGTGATCAGGTCGCCGTCGGTGACCGCGTCCGCGTCGACGTAGTGCTCGCCGCCCCGGTACCCGGTCGCGGCCAGGTAGAACGAGACGGCGCTGGTGTGCGCGCGGTCGTCGAGGAGGCCCTCGCGGGCCAGGCCGGCGGTGGCGCCGCAGATGGCGGCGACGGGGACGCCCGCGTCGAGGAAGCGGCGCGCGGCGGCCGCGAAGGGGGCCAGGTCGTCGCCCGCGTCCCAGAGGTCGGCCCCCGGGAGGATCAGCATCGCGCTGTCCTCGGGGCGGAGGTCTTCGAGCGCGAGGTCGGGCAGGATCCGCGTCCCGGCGACGGTGGCGACGGGCTTGTCGGCGACGGTCCCGACGGTCGTGACCGTGAAGCCGGAGCGGGCGAGCCAGGCGGTGGCGTGACCCGTCTCCCAGTCGGCGAGGGTGTCGTAGACGGCGAGGTGGACGGTGCGGGGCATAGCGGGCCTCCTGCGGTGGTCGGTGCCGTTCTGCTGATGACAGAAGACTGTCATGATGACAGGATGCTGTCAATAGTCCATCCGTCCGTGCGGGACATGGGCGGACGCACCCCACAACAACCTGTCTGGTCCGCCCCGGTCTCGATGGACAAGATGGTCATGGCCGCTCCGACCTGCGCGTCCTTACCCTGGGCATATGACCCCTCATGTCGAACCCGACCCCCAGGCCGGCGCGGCCGTGAAGGCCGCAGACCGCGCGCACGTGTTCCACTCCTGGTCCGCCCAGGGCCTGATCGACCCGCTCGCCGTCGCCGGCGCCGAGGGTTCGTACTTCTGGGACTACGACGGCAACCGCTACCTCGACTTCACCAGCGGCCTCGTCTACACCAACATCGGCTACCAGCACCCCCGCGTGGTCGCCGCCATCCAGGAGCAGGCCGCGAAGCTCACCACCTTCGCGCCCGCCTTCGCCATCGACGTACGCTCCGAGGCCGCACGCCTCATCGCCGAGCGCACCCCCGGCGACCTGGACAAGATCTTCTTCACCAACGGCGGCGCCGAAGCCGTCGAGAACGCCGTACGGATGGCCCGGCTGCACACCGGCCGCCACAAGGTGCTCTCCGCCTTCCGCTCGTACCACGGCGCCACCTCCACCGCGATCAACCTGACCGGCGACCCGCGCCGCTGGGCCTCCGACACCGGCTCCGCGGGCGTCGTGCGCTTCTGGGCGCCGTTCCTCTACCGCTCGCCGTTCTACGCCGAGACCGAGGCGCAGGAGTGCGAGCGCGCCCTCGCGCACCTCGAGGACACCATCGCCTTCGAGGGCCCGGGCACGATCGCCGCGATCATCCTGGAGACCGTCCCCGGCACCGCCGGCATCATGACCCCGCCGCCCGGCTACCTCGCGGGCGTCCGCGCGATCTGCGACAAGTACGGCATCGTCTTCGTCCTCGACGAGGTCATGGCGGGCTTCGGCCGCACCGGCAAGTGGTTCGCCGCTGAGCACTTCGACGTCGTGCCCGACCTGATCACCTTCGCCAAGGGCGTGAACTCGGGCTACGTCCCGCTCGGCGGTGTCGCGATCAGTCAGCGGATCGCCGCGACCTTCGACAAGCGGCCCTACCCGGGCGGACTGACCTACTCCGGCCACCCGCTCGCCTGCGCCGCCGCCGTCGCGACCATCCAGGTCATGGAGGACGAGAAGGTCGTCGAGCACTCCGCCCGCATCGGCGAGACCGTCCTCGGCCCGGGCCTGCGCGACCTCGCGGAGCGCCACCCGTCCGTCGGCGAGGTCCGCGGCATGGGTACGTTCTGGGCGCTCGACCTGGTCAAGAACAAGGAGACCCGCGAGCCGCTCGTCCCGTACAACGCGACGGGCGAGGCCAACGCCCCGATGGCGGCCTTCGGCGCGGAGGCCAAGAAGCACGGCCTGTGGCCCTTCATCAACATGAACCGCACCCACGCCGTGCCCGCCTGCAACGTCTCCGAGGCGGAGGCCAAGGAGGGCCTCGCCGCCCTCGACGCGGCGCTCTCCGTGGCCGACGAGCACACCGCGTAACGCGCGCAAGTATCCCGTAAGGGTAATAAGCGTCACGGAGCCCAACCCTCCGTCTGGTCTAGGGTGTCCCGAAGCCGGACGGAGGGGGGCCGACCAACATGCCCGCGAGCGGAGCTGTCACCCGCAACACCCTGCGGCAGCAGATCGCGGACGCGCTCCGTGACGAAGTGCTCGCCGGCCGTCTGCAGCCGGGCGAGGAGTTCACCGTCAAGCAGATCGCCGAGCAGTACGGCGTCTCCGCGACCCCGGTCCGCGAGGCGCTCGTCGACCTCTCCGCGCAGGGCCTCCTCGACTCCGACCAGCACCGCGGCTTCCGCGTGCACCAGTTCACGATCGCCGACTACCGGGGCATGGTCGAGGCCCGCATGCTCGTCGTGGACGGCATCTTCCGCCGCCACGACCCCGTCGCCCACCCGCCGGGCCCCGACGTCTCGCGCGGGGTCGCGCTCGTCTCCATACGGCGCCGGGGCGAGGCGGCGGCCCGCGCGGCCCGCGCCGGCGACCTCGACATCCTCATCGGCTACGACATCCGCTACTGGCGCGAGCTGGCCCGGCTCGTCTCCGCCAACGACTACATCGCCGACTTCCTGCACCGGCTGCGCGTCCAGGCCTGGGTCTTCTCCGTGCCGTACCTGCGCTCCGACCGGGACTTCCTCGGCTGGCTGTGGAGCGGGCACGTGGACCTCGTCGACGCGCTGACCCTCGGCGACGCGACCGCGGCGGCCGAGGTCATGCGCGCGTACAACCTGCAGTCGCTGGAGTGGGCGGACCGCCTGGAGACGCGAACCGGCTGATCGCGCCGCCCGGTGGGGGTGTCGGGCGGTGTGTCGAGGGGCAGGTGAGGAGCAGGCCCTACCGGGTGTGCGACGCGGACCGCGCCGATTACCCTGGCCGTCCCTGCAACTGACGGAGAGCGAGCCTCCCTTGGCCTGTGACCTGTGGCTGGTCCCGCTGGTGGACGTGCTGTGCCACAGCCCCGACAATCCCTTCGCCGAAGAGATCGCCGCCTACGACACGGCCCTGACCGCGTCCGGTCTGCCGACCGTCCCCGTGTACGCCTACATGCCGGGGCTCTCCGGCGACGTCGCGCCCATCGCCGGGTTCGACTACGACGCCCTGCACTTCCTGCGCCGCGCCTACCTGCTGCACCTGTGCGGGCTGCCCGTCGAGCCGGTCGGCGAGCTCGGCGGGGACTACGAACAGCTCCTGGAGATGTTCGAGTCGGCCGCGCAGCAGTCCCACCTCGTCTGGCACTACGACCACGCCGGGGCGTACGTCCCCGTCGACTTCCCGGCCCCGATCTCCACCGACGAGCTCCTGGAGGGCGGCGGCCCGCTGGGCTCCTCGCACGGGCTGCTGCGGGAGCTGGAGTTCGTCGCGCCCGCAATCGGGATCGACCCGGCCAACCCGCCGGCCCCGCCGCTGCCGCCGGAACGGCCGACCTCCCTGGAGGAGCCGGCCAGGCCGATCGCGTACGACGACAGTCCGTTCGCGCGCGAGCGCCACGTGTGGCTGGGGCTGCACGCGGCGGCGACCCGGAGCCTCGGCCAGGGCTCGATGATCATCCTGAGCTGAGACGCCCGAGCCGAGACGACGAGAAGAGGGCGCTTCCGACCAGGGGAGCGCCCTCTTCTCGTATCTCGTATCGCGTATCTCGTTATGAGGGTCAGCGGGGCTCGGGCGGGCGCTGCCGGGGCATGTTCGGCCGGGTGCCCGGCGGGAGCGGGAAGCGGGACGACGGATGCCCGCCCTCGGGGCGGGGCGTGCCGACGCCGACCGACTGCAGGGCCAGCGGCGCGGGGCCCGAGCGGAACTCGACCATCCAGTCCGCCGTCTCCGCCCGTACGAGCTCGGTGACGTCCTCCGAGAACCGGCGCAGCACGCCCAGGCAGCGATCGGCCGCCTCGCTCGCGGTGCCCTCGGTGGGCCCGAGGACCTCCCGTACGCTCTCCGACGCCCAGTCGAACTGCAGGGCCTGGAGTCGGCGCTGCACCGCCTGGGCGGTCGCCACGTCCCTTATCCAGCCCGAGGTGAGGCCGAAGTACCGGTCGCAGGCCATGCAGGCGGCGCCGAGCAGCAGGGAGAGGTACCCCCAGCCGGCCGCGCCGTCCGCGACGTCGGTCAGGTCGAGCAGCGGCAGCGCGGCGCCCGCGATGACGCCCAGAGCCGTACCTATGCGCAGGGCCCGGGCGCAGCGGCGCTTCCAGACCCGGTCGGAGAGGTACCACTCGGCGGTGCGCAGCGCGTTCGACTCGACCCAGCGGTACAGCTCGTCCAGACGCTCCGCGGGCTCGCCCCAGTCGCCGAGAGGGAAGGGCGTCCCGGTCAGATCGCGGCGCGCGGAGGACCGCCCGGGCTGTCCCGGCTGACCCGGCTGCCCGGGCGGCGGCTGCGGCGGCATCTCCGGCTGCTGGCTCACCGGGGCACTCCTCTGTTCAGCTCAGCGCTCGTGTCGCTCTGTGACGTGCGGTGCACGTGGTGCCTGCCCTTCCTACCGCCGAATGGTGGGCTGTGGGCCCGGAATCCCGGGATTTCCGCCCGCAAGAGGGTCTTGATCAGGTAGAGGAGCACGCAGTTTCTCACTCGAAAGAGTTGTGGCGGCAGGCCGGGCATGGACCACGTAGGCTCGGCATACCGAACATCAGTCGTCCCGGTGTCCTCCGGATACCGGCGAAATGCCAGGAGTGACCGTGATTCCCGGTGGTGGCCAGCCCAACATGCAGCAGCTCCTCCAGCAGGCCCAGCAGATGCAGCAGGACCTCGCGCGCGCCCAGGAGGAGCTCGCCGCGACCGAGGTCGAGGGCCAGGCGGGCGGCGGCCTGGTGAAGGCGACGGTCACGGGCTCCGGCGAGCTGCGCGGCCTGGTGATCGACCCCAAGGCGGTCGACCCCGAGGACACCGAGACCCTGGCCGACCTGGTCGTCGCCGCCGTCAAGGCCGCGAACGACAACGCGCAGCAGCTCCAGCAGGACAAGCTGGGCCCGCTGGCGCAGGGCCTGGGCGGAATGCCGGGCCTGGGTTTCTGAGGCGCTTCCGGGCCGCTTCCGAGCTACTGCTGAGTTACTTCGGAGCTGCTTCGCGGCCTGGGCTTCTAAGGTGCCCCGGCAGCCACTACCGTAAGAAACAAGCACTTCTGAGAAGGGCGTTCCGTTGTACGAAGGCGTGGTTCAGGACCTCATCGACGAACTGGGCAGGCTGCCCGGCGTCGGTCCCAAGAGCGCCCAGCGGATCGCCTTCCACATCCTCCAGGCGGAGCCGACCGACGTACGCCGTCTCGCGCACGCGCTCCTGGAGGTCAAGGACAAGGTCAGGTTCTGCGCGGTCTGCGGCAACGTGGCACAGCAGGAGCAGTGCAACATCTGCCGCGACCCGCGCCGGGACCAGACGGTCATCTGCGCGGTCGAGGAGCCCAAGGACGTCGTGGCGATCGAGCGGACCCGTGAGTTCCGCGGCCGTTACCACGTGCTCGGCGGCGCGATCAGCCCGATCGAGGGCGTCGGCCCGGACGACCTGCGCATCCGGGAGCTGCTCGCGCGGCTCGCGGACGGTTCGATCACCGAGCTGATCCTGGCGACCGACCCGAACCTGGAGGGCGAGGCCACCGCGACGTACCTGGCGCGGATGATCAAGCCCATGGGCCTGAAGGTCACGCGCCTGGCGAGCGGCCTGCCGGTCGGCGGGGACCTGGAGTACGCCGACGAGGTGACCCTGGGTCGTGCCTTCGAGGGGCGGCGACTGCTAGATGTATGACCGACAGGTCCGCGCGCCCGCGCCCGCGCTCCAAGGAGGCACCCGCGATGTCTGACGCCACACTGCACGCGATCACGCAGGACCCGGACGACTTCGCGGTCCAGATCGCCGACTCGATCGAGTCCTTCATCGTGGCGACCACGGAAGTGGCCAAGGGCGACGAGCCCGACAGCGCGGTGCCCTTCCTGCTCCTGGAGATCTCGCAGCTGCTGCTCGCGGGCGGCCGGCTCGGCGCGCACGAGGACATCCTCCCGGACGAGCGCTACGAGCCCGACACGGGCCCGGAGCCGGACGTGGACGACCTGCGCGAGCGCTTCGCGGTGATGCTGGAACCGGTGGACGTCTTCTCCGAGGTCTTCGACCCGTACGAGCCCCGCAAGGCCCCCGTACCGGCCCGGATCTCCGACAACCTGGCCGACATCGTCACCGACCTCCGCCACGGCCTGGCCCACTACCGCGCGGGCCGCACGAGCGAGGCGCTGTGGTGGTGGCAGTTCTCGTACTTCTCCAACTGGGGCCCCACCGCCTCGGCGACCCTCCGCGCCCTCCAGTCCCTGGTGGCCCACGTCCGCCTCGACCAGCCCCTGGCCGCCCTCGACGGCCTGGACACGGACGAGGACCTGGCGGAGGACGACCTGGCGGAGGAGGCGGGTCGCGTGATGGCGGAGGAGATCGCGGGGCCGTTGGGGCTCGGCCTGAAGAAGTAACGCCCAGGGCCGATGACGGGGGGAGCGGAGGCGTCCGGCGCGCGGTCGGTGGCGGCGGGCGGGGCGATCGAGCGGGTCAACACGGGCGACTTCGTGACGCAGGTGGAGCGCGCGACGCTGCTGCCGGCGGAGGCGTTGACGCTGACCGCGTCCGGATTGGTCCATCTCCCTGAGCGGACGAAGCTGTTCGTCGGCAGAACGCGCGAACTGGCCCTCCTCGACGGCGGAACAGGCATCCAGGTCCTCTGCGGCCTCGGCGGCATCGGCAAGTCGACGCTGGCGGCCCGGTGGGCGGCGGACCGGGTGGCCGACCACCAGGTGGTCTGGTGGATCACGGCCGAGACCCCGGCCGAACTCGACGCGGGCCTGGCGGAGCTGGCGCGGGCCATGCAGCCGTCGGTGGTGGGCGTCCTGCCCGAGGACGCCCTGCGGGAGCGGGCGTTGCAGTGGCTGGCGACCCATGAGGGCTGGCTCCTGGTCCTGGACAACGTCTCGGACCCGTCGGACCTGCGCCCGCTTCTTGCCCGGGCGACGGGCGGCCGGATCCTGGTGACGTCGAGGCGGGCGTCGGGCTGGCAGGACATCGGGCGGACGGTGGCGCTGGAGGTCCTGGGTCCGGAGGAAGCGGCGGAGCTCTTCCGGGGTGTCTGTGAGGCCGACGACGGACTCGACGCGCTCTGCGCGGAGTTGGGCTACCTGCCGCTTGCGCTGAAGCAGGCGGCGGCGTACTGCGCGGAGGCCGGCATCACCCCGCGTACGTACCTGGAGCTGCTGGGGGAGTACCCCGCCGAGATGTTCGCGGCGACGGCGGAGGGCGGCGAGGCGGCGCGGACGCTGGCGCGGGTGTGGCAGGTGACGTTGGATCGACTGGGGGACACCCCGCTGGCCGTCGTCGTGCTCCGGGTTATCGCCTGGTGGGCGCCCGAGGGGATTCAACGGGGGCTCCTGGAGCCGCTGGGGACACCCCTGGAGGTAGTCGAGGCGGTACGGCGGCTGGCCGCGCACAGCATGATCACGGTGCGGGAGGAGGAGCTGTCCGTCCACCGTCTGGTGCAGGCGGTGGCCCGGGCGGATCAGGGGGAAGCGGCAGCGACGGCACGTCGACTAGCCTCGGATCTGCTGTGCCGAGGAGTGGAACTCCTCGTGGCCGACAGAGCGCGAGGGCAGGTCGCCGTCCACGCCGAGGCGCTTGCCGGATACGCCGACCCTGTTGAAGACACGGAGATGGATGCCCTTCTGTTCTTGATCGCCAGTGCGATCTTCGGGGCGCATGTGGCCCCCAGCCGGGCCCTGCCACTCGGCGAGCGGGCGGTGCACTCCAAGAGCCGGATACTCGGACCCGACCATCCGGAGACGCTGCTCGCGGCGGAGAACCTGGCTATACATGCGCGCTTCCTCGACGGGGGAACCCGGGCCGTCGAGCTGCTGACGCAGGCTCTTGCGGTCAGGCTCCGGACCCTCGGACGGGAGAACACGACCACCCTGGCGACTCGTGAGCACCTGGCCCTCGCCCTGTGGAAGCAAGAGCCGAAGCGAGCGGAGGAACTGCTTTCGGAGAACATCGCGGAGTGCCATCGCTTCCTGGGGCCGACGCACCCGCAGACGATCCAGTCACGGTACGCGTTGCTCGGCACCAGATCCGGCGAGAGCATCGAAGTGGCTGAACTCGAGGATCTCGTCGATGCGGCCGTGCGAGCCGAGCCGGAGAATCCAGACCTGTGCGCCATGATCAAACGCGACCTGATCTGGATGCTGTCTACCCGAGGAGAGACGGAGCGCGCTCTGGCCCTCGCGGAGGAAGTCATCGAGGAGTCCCGACACCGATTCGGCACTCATGACGCGCGTATCCACCTCTTGCGCCTGACAGCTATCCAAGTGCTCCTTGTGGACGGCCAGACGGAGCGTGCCCGTGCCCTACGAGCTACGTTGTTGGAGGATTGCCTGCGGGTGTTCGGGGAAGGCGAGCTGACGCAGTTGGTCCGGCGAACGATGGCATAGGCCGGCGCGGCTATCTTTCCGCGCTGCAATCATGGACGCATGACAACGCAGCCGCAGCCGCGCATGCGGTCAAAGGCACTCCTGTGGACCGGCGTTGGCGTCGGTGTCGTCGGGATCGGTGCGCTGATCGCCGTCGCCCTCGCCGACCTCGGCAAGGCCGACCAGATCGCCAGCGTCACCGGGGCCGTTCTCGCCGCCGTGGGCATCGGGCTCACCCTCTGGGGGCAGTTCGGCCGGGGCGCAGCCGCCCCGCCGCCCGCGCCCAGCGTCACCGCCTCGGGCGCCGGCTCCGTAGCCGCGGGCGGCAACATCGGGTCCGTGGCCACGGGCAGCGGTACGACCCCCGCACCTGTACCCGCCCCCGCACCGAACCCCACGCCCACCCCCAACCCCACGCCCACCCCGCCGCCCGCCCAAGGGCCCGTCACCGCGTCCGGTGATCGTTCCGTCGCCGCCGGGGGTGACATCGGGAGCGTGTCGACGGGCGACGCGTGACCGGCACCGAGCACCCCGCGCGCGCTGAACGCCCCCGCGAGCCCCGCGTCGAGGCCGCCGGGGACCGGGCCGTCGCGGCCGCGGGGAACATCGGGCGGGTCGTGACCGGGGACTACGTCACCCAGGTCGAGCGCGCGATCCTGCTCCCGCCGGAGGCACTCGCGCCCGCCGTCTGTCCGGACGGGCTGTCCAAGATCCCGCGCAAGGCCGTGCGGTTCGTCGGGCGTGAGCGGGAACTGCGGTGGCTGGACGTCCACTTGGGCACCGCAAGCACCCCAGGCACCCCGGATCACCGCTTCGCCGTCGTCCGCGGACTCGGTGGCATCGGGAAGTCGTCGCTCGCCGCCCGCTGGGCGGACCGGAGGGGCCACCACCCCACCTGGTGGATCACCGCCGAGAGCCGCGCCGACCTCGACACCGGGCTCGCCGCCCTCGCCGGGGCCATGCAGCCCGCACTGATCGACGTACTCCCGCAAGAGGCCCTGCGGCAGCGGGCGTTGCAGTGGCTGGCCACGCACGACGGGTGGCTGCTCGTGCTCGACAACGTCACCGAGGCCGCCGACGTCGAGGACCTGCTCTCCCGGCTCGCCGGACGCGGCCGGGTCCTGATCACGACCCGGCACGCGGCCGGCTGGCACGGTCTCGCCGAGGTCCTGGACCTGACCGTGCTCGACCCGGACGAGTCGTACGCGATGTACACCATGTACGCGCAGGCCGTCAGCGGTCTCGGGCCCGGGGACGGCCGCCACGTGGAGACGGTCTGCGCCACGCTCGGGCACCTGCCGCTCGCCGTGGCCCAGGCCGCCGCCTACTGCGGCGAGACGCGCACGACGCCCGCCGAGTACCTCGACCAGCTCCGCCGGTACCCCGGCGACGGGCAGGAGGCCGTCGCACGGACCTGGCGGCTCACCCTGGACCGGCTCGTGGCCGCCGATCCGCTCACTGGGACCCTGCTGCGGGTCCTCGCCTGGTGGGGGCCCGACCGGATCCCCCGGCAGCTGCTCGACCGGCTCGGGCCCACGCCCGTCGTGCGCCGCGCGGTCGGGCGGCTCGCCGCGCACAGCATGGTGACGGTGCACGACGACGGCGCCGTCTCCGTACACCGGCTCGTGCAGTCCGTCGCGCGCACGGCGGACGCACACGATCCGCACCGGCGGGCCGAGGACATCGACGCGGCCCGCGCCCTCGCGGAGGAGACGCTCACCGAGGCCGTGCCCCGGGGTGTCGCGGGCGCGGCGGAGTGGGGCGCGTGGCGCGAGCTGTTCCCGCACGTGGAGACGTACCTCGCGCAGGTCGACCCGGCGGCCGACACCGCGCGTACGGCCGCGCTCGTGGACCGGGCGGCCTGGTTCCTGGTGGAGCACAGCGACCTGCTGCGAGCGGTGCACTGGTTCGACCGGGCCGTCGAATGCCGGGAGCGCGTGCTCGGCGCGGACCACCCGGACACCGTCGCCAGCCGCCAGGGCATCGCCGAGTGCTGGGCCATCGAGGGCGAGCTGTGGGAGTCGGCCGACCTCCAGGCGCGGGTCGTCGCCGACCTGGAGCGGGTCCTCGGCGAGGACCGCGCGGAGACGCACATGGCCCGCGGCAGGCTCGCGGTCACCTGGCGCCAGATGGGCGACAAGGACGGCGCGGTGGCCCTGCTGGAGCGCGCGCTCGCCGGGCTCGAAGGGCTGCTCGGCCCCGACCACCGGGACACCCTGCGGGTGCGGAGCAACCTGGGCGTCGCCTACCAGGACGCCGGGCGCCTGGAGCAGGCGATCGCCCTGCACGAGCGGACGCTGGGCGAGCGCGGGCGGCTGCTCGGTCCGGACCACCCGGAGACGCTGACCTCCCGGCTGAACCTGGTCCGGCTGTACGAGGCCGTGGGGGAGGTCGAGAGGGCGGCTGAGGAGTTCGACGCCGTGGTCGCCGACTCCGTACGGGGGCTCGGGGACGAGCATCCCTTCACTGTCCACCTGCATCACGTACGCCCACCTGGGAGTCCGTGGTGGTGACGGTGCCGGAGGCCGGCGGCTCGTGTGAGACAGGGCACACCTCCGCGTACCGCCGCGCCCGGCGGGCATGCGGTCCCCCACGGGCGGCCCGGGTCCTCCCGACGTGATCACGTCCTGAGCGGGACATCTCAGGATGCGATATGCGGTCGGCGATCCCGGGCCGCTCGTTAAACTGAGCCGACCGCAGTAATGACTGCGGCTAAGACTGATCGAGGAGCGCACGTGGGCCTTGTCGTGCAGAAGTACGGAGGCTCCTCCGTTGCCGATGCCGAAGGCATCAAGCGCGTCGCCAAGCGAATCGTGGAAGCCAAGAAGAACGGCCACCAGGTGGTCGTCGTGGTCTCCGCGATGGGCGACACGACGGACGAGTTGATCGATCTCGCCGAGCAGGTATCCCCGATGCCGGCCGGGCGTGAGTTCGACATGCTGCTGACCGCCGGAGAGCGGATCTCCATGGCCCTGCTGGCCATGGCGATCAAAAACCTGGGTCACGAGGCCCAGTCGTTCACGGGCAGCCAGGCCGGTGTCATCACCGACTCGGTCCACAACAAAGCGCGCATCATCGATGTCACGCCGGGCCGGATCCGTACCGCCCTCGACGAGGGCAACATCGCCATCGTCGCGGGCTTCCAGGGTGTGTCCCAGGACAAGAAGGACATCACCACGCTCGGCCGCGGCGGCTCGGACACGACCGCCGTCGCGCTGGCCGCCGCGCTCGACGCCGAGGTCTGTGAGATCTACACCGACGTCGACGGCGTCTTCACGGCCGACCCGCGTGTGGTGAAGAAGGCGAAGAAGATCGACTGGATCTCCTTCGAGGACATGCTGGAGCTCGCCGCCTCCGGCTCCAAGGTGCTGCTGCACCGCTGCGTCGAGTACGCACGTCGTTACAACATCCCGATCCACGTCCGCTCGTCCTTCTCGGGGCTGCAGGGAACCTGGGTCAGCAACGAGCCGCAAGGGGACCGCAAGGTGGAGCAGGCCATCATCTCGGGCGTCGCCCACGACACCTCCGAGGCGAAGATCACCGTCGTCGGCGTGCCGGACAAGCCGGGCGAGGCCGCGGCCATCTTCCGTGCCATCGCGGACGCCGAGATCAACATCGACATGATCGTCCAGAACGTGTCGGCCGCGTCGACCGGTCTGACGGACATCTCCTTCACCCTCCCCAAGGCCGAGGGCCGCAAGGCCATCGACGCCCTGGAGCGGACGAAGAACGTCATCGGCTTCGACTCGCTGCGCTACGACGACCAGATCGGCAAGATCTCCCTGGTCGGCGCGGGCATGAAGACGAACCCGGGCGTCACGGCCGACTTCTTCCGGGCGCTCTCCGACGCCGGGGTGAACATCGAGCTGATCTCCACCTCGGAGATCCGTATCTCGGTCGTCACCCGCGCCGACGACGTCAACGAGGCCGTGCGCGCCGTGCACACCGCCTTCGGTCTGGACAGCGACTCCGACGAGGCCGTCGTCTATGGAGGCACCGGCCGATGACCCGTAAACCGACGCTCGCGGTCGTCGGTGCGACCGGAGCCGTCGGTGCGGTCATGCTCCAGATGCTCACGCAGCACGCGGACGTCTGGGGCGAGATCCGACTCGTCGCCTCTCCGCGTTCGGCCGGCGCCAAGTTGGCCGTACGCGGGGAGGAGACCGAGGTCCTCGCGCTGAGCGAGGAGGCACTGCAGGGCGTCGACCTCGCCCTCTTCCTGGTGCCCGAGGACATCGTGGCGCGCTGGGCGCCGATCGCCGCCGCCAAGGGCGCGGTGGTCGTGGACACCTCGGCGGCGTTCCGGGCCGACCCGGACGTGCCGCTGGTGGTCCCCGAGATCAATCCGCACGCCGTACGGGTACGGCCCCGGGGCATCGTCGCGAGCCCCGGCTGCTCCACGCTGCCGCTGATCGTCGCCGTGGGCGCGCTGCACGCCGAATTCGGGCTGGGCGAGCTGGTGGTGACCGCCCAGCAGGCCGCGAGCGGGGGCGGGCAGGCGGGCGTCGCCGCGCTGCGCGCGCAGCTCTCGCTGGTGGCAGGGACCGAGCTCGGCACGCACCCCGGAGACGTCCGGCGGGCCGTCGGCGACGACACCGGGCCGTTCGCCGGTCCCGTCGCGCTCAACGTGGTGCCCTGGTCGGGGGAGCTCTCGGCGGACGGCTGGTCCTCCGAGGAGCTGGCGCTGCGCGCCGAGACCCGCAAGATCCTGGACCTTCCCGGGCTGCCCGTCGCCGCGACCTGCGTCCGCGTCCCGGTGGTGACCGCGCACTCGATCTCCGTGCACGCGCGGTTCGAGCAGCCGGTGAGCGTCGAGCGGGCGCACGAGATCCTGGCGACCTCGCCGGGCGTGGTCCTCTTCGACGATCCGGCCTCGGGCGCCTTCCCCACGCCGGCCGACGTCGTGGGCACGGACCCGGTCTGGGTGGGGCGGGTGCGCCGGTCGATGGACGACGAGCGGACGCTCGAGTTCTTCGTCTGCGGCGACAACCTCCGCAAGGGCGCGGCGCTGAACGCCGTACAGATCGCGGAGTCGATCATTCGCCCCGAGAGTCCGGAGCGTCCGGAAATCGGCGACGGCTGATCGTTCACTTTTGTAGGATCTGTGAACGACCTGTGAGCAAGTCGGCTCCAGATGCCCCTTGAACTGGGGTGACGCCATGTCCGACGATGCTCTTCACCCTTGCCGCAACCGAGAGTTGGGTGGGGGACGTCTCTTTGCGCACCCAGGTGGTGTGTCTTTGGTGTGTCGCAGTACGGGCTGTGAAAACGGGGCATTGGGGATGAACGAGTACGCATGAGGGCAATAGGTGCACCGTCAAGAACGGTGGCGTACTCGTACAACCCTGACGGGGGGAAGCGTGTCCAACAGGCGTGGCAGAGGTACTCGATATCGCGGCGGTCGTCCCGCTCCGCGGCACGTTCACGGTTCCGGCACGCGCCGGCAGCGGCTTGGGCAGCGCTGTGGGCGGCGGCTTGGGCAGCGCCTTGGGCAGCGGCGTCCCTGTGGTGCGCCCGCTCCGGCGGCCGCGTCCGGCGACCGGCGGCATGCCGGTGATCGCCCCCATGCCCGCGGGGACCAGGGCGGCCGGTGTGTCCGGCATACCCGCGCCCCGCGAGAGCGCTGAAGGCATCGTGTCCGCGGGCACCTCCGTCGATCACCTGACCGAGACCTACCGAGCGCACTACCGCTCGCTGTTGGGTCTCGCCGCGCTGCTCCTCGACGACACGGCCTCCTGCGAGGACGTCGTCCAGGAGGCGTTCATCCGCGTCCACTCCGCGCGCAAACGGGTCCGGGACCCTGAGAAGACCCTGGCCTATCTGCGCCAGACGGTCGTCAACCTCTCGCGCTCGGCCCTGCGCCGCCGCATCCTCGGGCTCAAGCTGCTGTCCAAGCCGATGCCGGACATGGCGAGCGCGGAGGAGGGCGCGTACGACCAACTGGAGCGCGACGCCCTCATCAAGGCGATGCGTGGACTCCAGCGGCGGCAGCGCGAGGTGCTTGTCCTGCGATACTTCGCGGACATGACGGAGGCCCAGGTGGCCGAGACCCTCGGGATATCCCTGGGGTCGGTGAAGGCGTACGGCTCGCGTGGCATCGCGGCGCTGCGCGTCGCGATGGAGGCGACGGCATGAGCCCCGGCGGCACGGATCCTCGCGGTACGGGCTCCGGTGGCACGGATCCCGGCGGTACGGGGTTCGGCGGCACGGACCCTGGCGGTACAGGTCTCGGCGGTACGAGCTCCGGCGGCACGGGCTCCGGTGGTACGAGTTCCGGTGGTACGAGCGGACTGCCCGACGGTGAACGCGACGACATGGGACACAGGATTGTGAACGACCGGCCGGACAACGAGCGGGCCGACGGCCACGACGACCTCTTCGACGGGGACGAACTGGCGCTGCGGCGGCTGCTGCAGGGCGCCGTGGGCGACCTCCAGCCCTCCGACGGCGCCCTCGACCACCTGCGCCGGGCCGTCCCCGCGCGGCGCACCCGCAAGCGCCAGGCCGTCGTCGGCTTCGCCGCGGCCGCCGTGCTGATCGGCACGGCCGTGCCCGCCCTCGTGCACGTCGCCGGCTCCGGCGGCATCACCGCCGACCAGGCCGTCAACGCCGGCCACGGCGAACAGGCCCAGGGCGGCACCGGCTCCGAGACCGGCGTCGAGGGCGGCGGGCAGGGCGCCGGCAAGCCGAGCGGCACCGCGGCTCCGAGCCAGGGCGCCTCCGCCGGCGGGGGCCAGACGGAGGACGCCGCCAACGGCGCCACGGGCTCCGGTTCGAGCTCCCCGGCGGGCTCCCTGCCGGTCTGCGCGGCAGGGCAGTTGGCCGTCGGCTCGGCGCAGGCGGGCGGCCCCGACGCCCAGGGGAAGGTCTACGGCACCTTCCGCATCTCCAACGTCTCCGGCAAGGAGTGCGTGGTCGGCGGCGACGGCACGGTCGGCTTCCAGGCGCTCGGCGCGGCCGACCCGTCCAAGATCACGGTCGTCTCGCACACGGCCGGGGACGCGGCGAGCGGACTGCCCGACCCCTCCCAGGAGTCGCCCACGCTGCTCCTGAAGCCGGACAACGCGTACGAGGTGAAGTTCGCCTGGGTCCCGGCGGCGACCTGCCCCACCACGGGCACCCCGGACCCCGGCCCCGGCCCGGACCCGACGCCGACTCCCACCCCGGATCCGACCCCGTCCCCGACGAAGGACGCCGGCGACGGTACGTCGACGGGGGCCTCGGGCTCGACCGGCAACGGCGAAGTGGTCGACGGCACGGCCCCGCAGCTCGTCATGGACGGGACGCCCGCCGACGGCAGCGTCGCGATCAGCCACACCGCCGACCCGGGCGCCCCCCAGGCGGCCACCACGATCCCGAACGCGTGCGCCGGCACCATCTACCGCACGGGCGTCCTGGACGCGTCCTGATGCCGACGCCGGGCCGCCTCGACGCCGGTGGTCCCTGGGGCGCCGGCGGTCTCTGGAACGCCGCCGGCCCTCAGAACGCCGACGGTCCTCAGAACGCCGGCGGTCCTCAGAACGCCGGCGATCCCCAGCGGGGTGTCTAGAGCCCCAGCGCCTCGTCGCGCTGGGCCTCCGCCTCGCGGCGCAGCAGGCGGAACCACATGAAGACGACGAAGCCGGCGAAGACGAACCACTCCGCGGTGTAGCCGAGGTTCTGGAACGCCTTCAGGTCCAGCGACGTGCCCGCCGCGGCCGCCGCCGGGACGGGGGTCAGCCCGGCGGGGGAGTCGGTGAGCGTGACCCACGCGTCGAAGACCTCGTCGGGGACCACGTTCACCAGCGACCCCGCGCTGATCATGGCGAGCTGGCCCTCGGGGAGACCGCCGGCCGCGCGGACCCCCTTCGTGCCCGTGGTCTCCGAGGCCTGGAGCGCGCCGACCACGGTGACCTCGCCCGACGGCGGGGCCGGCGCCTTCGCGCCGACCGGCAGCCAGCCCCGTACCACCGGCAGGGACTTGCCGCCGTCCGTCTTCAGCAGCGTCAGGACGTACGAGCCCGCGCGGCCGTCCAGCTCACGGTCCGGCACCAGGAACTGCCGGTCGTACCGCCCGCTCACCTGCGCGTGCCGGCCCGACGTCTCCTTGTCCACGGGCAGCAGCGCGGCCAGCGGCTCGGTCTTCAGCGTGCCCGGGTCGGGGGCCCGCTCCGCCTCCTGGTGGGAGTCGACGCGGTCCTCGAACTTGCCCATCTGCCACGTCCCCATGAACAGGCAGAACGGGATCGCCAGCAGGACGAAGACGTTGATCCCCCACCAACGGGGCGTTCTCAGGAACCGGTACACCCCTCCACGGTACGCAGCCGCCTCACCCCCCGACCGGCCGGGTCCCCAGGTGACGCGCGGCGAAGGCGAGCTCCTGGCGGACCTGCTTGATCCGCTCCTCCACCACCAGGGAGCCGTGCCCCGCGTCGTACCGGTACACCTCGTGGACCGCGTCCCGGGCGACCAGCCGGTCCACGTAGTTGTCGATCTGGCGGATCGGGCAGCGCGGGTCGTTGACGCCCGCCGAGATGTACACCGGGGCCGTGACCCGGTCCACATACGTCAGCGGGGACGAGGCCTCGAACCGGTCCGGCACGTCCTCGGGCGAGCCGCCGAAGAGCGTCCGGTCCAGCGCCTTCAGGGCCTCCATCTCGTCCGCGTACGCCGTCACGTAGTCGGCGACCGGGACGGCGGCGAGCCCCACCGACCAGGCCCCCGGCTGCGTGCCGAGCCCGAGGAGCGTCAGATACCCGCCCCACGAGCCACCGGACAGCACCAGCTTGGCCGGGTCGGCGAGCCCCGAGGCGACGGCCCACTCACGGACCGCGGCGATGTCCTCCAGCTCGATCAGGCCGACGCGGTGCTTGAGCGCGTCCGTCCACTCCCGGCCGTAACCGGTCGAGCCGCGGTAGTTGACCCGGACCACCGCGTACCCGTGGTCGAGCCAGGCCGCCGGGCCCGAGGCGAAGGCGTCGCTGTCGTGCCAGGTGGGACCGCCGTGCACCTCGAAGACCGTCGGGAACGGCCCCTCGCCCTCGGCCGGCCGCTGCACGAGCGCGTGGATCCGGCCGCCCGGGCCCTCCACCCACACGTCCTCCACCGGAATCGAACCGGGCGCCTTCGGGCCCGGCGGGTCGAGGACGACCCCACCGGACGTCGAGCGCACGCTCGCCGGCTCCGCGGCCGAGGACCACAGGTACTCCACGGCGCCGTCGGGGCGGGCCGTGGCCTCCGACACCGAACCGGCCGGGGTCTCCACCCGCGCCAGGGCACCTGTCGCGATGTCGTAGCGCCACAGCTCGCTGCGCGCCTCGAAGCTGTGGACGATCAGCAGGCCCGTGCCGTCGACGTACCACTCCGCCGCCACGTCGCCCGGCAGGTCGAGGCGGAGGTCGGTCTCCCGGCCCGTCGCCACGTCCCACAGCATCGGCTCCCAGCGGCCGCGCCGCTGGTGTCCGACGAGCAGCCGGGTGTCCCCGTCCACCGGCGCGAAGCCGAGCACGGAGAGCCCCAGCTCCTTCGTGCCGCCCTTGGAGTCGTCCAGCTCGGCCACCACCGAGGAGTCCTCGGTGCGCAGCACCCGCAGGGCCTCGTGCATCGCGTCGCCGTGCTCGGTGTGCTCGATCACGAGCAGCGAACCGTCGTGCGAGAGGTCGCCCACCCCGGCCGACTCCGGGTGCCGGTAGATCTCGACGGGCGCCGCCCCGCCCCGTACGAGATGGATCGTCGAGCCCTCCTCGTCCGTCGAGCGGCCGACGACCACCGTGCCCTCACGGCCGATCGCGAGCCCGGCCGGATACGAGGGCGCGAGCCCGGGCACCGCGGGCTCGTCCGCGCCGCCCTCGAAGGGCTGGCGCATCCAGACCCCGAACTCGTCCCCGTCCTTGTCCGAGAACCACCAGATCCATCGCCCGTCAGGCGACAGCGTGCCGTCCGTCGTCCCGTTCGGCCGGTCCGTGACCTGCCGCTGGACACCGGTCGCCCGGTCCCAGGCGTACAGCTCGTACGTCCCCGTCGCGTTGGAAACGAACAGCGAACGATCGGGCGCCTCCTCGGCCCACTCGGGCAGGGAGACACGGGGGGCCCGGAACCGCTGCTCCCAGGCGGGGATGTCGTTGATCATCTCGTTGCTCTCGGTCATGCCCCCCATCATGCTCCGATCGGCGGACATTCCGTCGCCCACGTCCGCAGCCTGTGGATAACTCGCCGCAGCCCGCCCCCCGGCTACGTCCGCGCGCGGGTGCGGATGACCGCGCGTCCGCCCGCCAGATCCACCGTCGAGCGGTTCGGCGGGGCGCCGTCCTCCTCGTCGTCGCGCAGGACGAGGGCGCTCTGCCGCTCCTTGAGCTCGTTCTGCTTGCCCTGCGAAAACGTGGCGTGCAGCTGCTCGAAGCCGGTCGACGAGACCTGCCCCGTCCGCCGGCCGCGCCCGGTCATGCGCAGGATCTGGTCGGCGAAGGCGACCACGGTGAGCAGAATGACCAGCCCCGGCAGCGTCACGAACACGGCGAACTCCATGCGCGCCATTGTCCGGGGGCGGTCCGCGCCGGGCTACCCCTCCTGGCTTCCCTCCGCCGCCGACCAGGTGTCCGGCCGGACATGGTGGATACGCCGCCCGTCGGGGCCGAGGACCTGGGAGCCGAGCTCGCGGACGCGCAGGGAGAGGGTCGTGCCCGCGATCCGGAGCCCGGGACGGCACCCACCTCCGGCTCGGCTGCGTCGTCGGGGCGACCTGCGCGGCCGAACTCGTAGCCCGCCTGCGGATCCTGACCAGCCGCCCGAGAGGCGCGGCCCATCTGCTGGGCGCCGTGGACCGGTTGCGGACGTCGGCCTTCGAAGACGCGTACAGCGCCGCACAGTTCAGCGCCCCGGTGCGCCGCCACAGCGACAGCGCGCTCCGCGAGGCGCTACCGGCCCGGGAGCTGACCAGGGCGTACGAGGAGGGCGCCCGCCGAGGCCTGGAGGAACTGGTGCGGGAACCCCGTAAGGGGCTCAGTTCTGGGACGGTTCGGAACCCGCCCCAGGCCCGGGCGTCGGCTCGGACGCCACGTCGATCGTCTTCGACATGCGACTGCGTACGACGGCGGTGCCGATGGCGCCCGCGACGGCGGCGGCGCCGAGGCCCAGGGCGAGGGCGGACGGGCCGGAGTCGGAGACGACCTCGGCGGGAACGGTGGCCGCCGCCTCGGCGGCTGTTTGGAGGGGGTGCATGTCCCCAGGGGACCGGACCGCCCCACCCCGGGCCACCCGGCGACCCCCGTTCGGGTCAATCACGACAGCCAGGCCATGCCGATCAGGAGGAAGACGACGAAGGCTATGCCGCCGGCCACGGCGGCGGTCTTCCGGGGCCGCCGCCGGGAGAGGGCGGCGAGCCCACTTTCCGTACGCCGGGCCTGCCGCCGGGAGCCGGCGCGGGGCGCGGGCTGCGCCGACCTCTGAGGCTGACGACGCATCGGCGGCTGAGGCGAACGATGCGTCGGCGGCCGTACCTGCGCCCGTACCTGCGGCTGAACCGGAGGCATCGGATTCCCCCGCCAGGCACCCGAGGTGAACCAGTCGGAGATGGCCTGGGCGGGAGGTCTCTGCTCGGGCTCCTTCGCCAGCATGGTGAGGAGGTACGCCTCGAACGCCGCGGGCAGCCCCACGCCGAGCTGCCGGGGCGGCGCGGGAGGCGTGTCGATGTGCTGGTACAGCAGGGAGGTGGCGGTGTCGCCCTGGAACGGGGGCCGTCCGGTGAGGAGTTGGTACAGCACACAGCCGAGCGAGTACACGTCGGAGGCAGGCGAGGCGGCCCGGCCGAGGGCGCGCTCAGGGGCGAGGTAGAGACCGGTGCCGACGATCTGGCCGGTGGTCGTGAGCGCGGCGGAGGGGTCGTCGACGAACCGGGCGATCCCGAAGTCCGCGAGTTTCACGGTCCCGTCGCCGTCGAGCAGCAGGTTCCCGGGCTTGATGTCCCGGTGCACGACGCCCTCACGGTGCGCGGCGGCGAGCCCGGCGGCGGCGTGGCCGGCGACGACGGCCACTCGCTCGGCCGGCAGCACGAGGGGCGGCGCTCCACGCTCGGAGGCGAGGCTGGCGCCTTCGACCAACTCCATGACGAGGAACAGCTTTCCGTCCCACGTACCGAAGTCGAAGACGCCGACGACGTGGGGATGACTGAGCCGTGCGGCGGTCTGCGCCTCAAGACGGAACCGCTCGCCCGCGGAGGGATCGTGCTCGTGCCCGAGCATCAACTTCACGGCCACGGACCGCCCGAGCACCTCGTCGGTGGCCTGCCAGACCTCGCCCATGCCGCCACGCCCGACACACGTTTGAAGCCGATATCGGTCCGCGACCAGCACCTGAGACCCAGCCTTTCGACGGTCGACTACCTGGTCGACAACCTGACAGCAGCACGCGCCGCCGTCCGGCACCGATGCCGTAACAGCGTAGAGCCGCTTGATCGACTCCGAACACACGCCCCGTGGAGCGGCACCTACTCGGGCAGTCCCCAGAACGCCCCATGCAGACCGACTTCAGCGAAGTAGGCGGTGGCGGAGGAGGGATCGCGGCGGGTGTACCCCGGTTGGAGGCGCCCGCTGTACCAGTCACGGGCAAGGCGCCAAAGGGTGCCGAGCCCCATGACATAACCACGCTCCTCCCCGCTGAGCCGCAGCCACCTCTCGACGCACTCCCCGGAACAGAACAGCCGCTGATGAGCACAGGTGTGGACGACGTCGTCCCAGGCCCGCGCCATGGGGACGAGGAAGTGGGCCACTTGCCCGCCCGCCGGGGGCGCCTCCCGGCCGACCACCCAGGCGTGCGGGGTGTCGCAGGCTGGACAGCGGGTGGCGACCAGGACGTCGGGCTCGTCCTGAAGCAGGTGGGGCAGGGCGAACGAATCCCAGGCACAGCCGCCCCACCACAACGTGTGCGCCCCCATGACGGAGAACCCGAGCGGCACGGACGCGAAGGGATGCGCCATCACGACCCGGTCGGCGTCCTCGGGATCCAGAACCAGATCACGACTCTCGTGAAGCCCCCGCAGCTCCCGCCGCACCTGGTCCCCGGTGAGCCGCGTGAGCCCGGCAAGCTCCCCCACACCTGGCGCGCCCCCGGTGCGCGCGAACCCGTGATAGACGGCCAGCCGAACCCTCTCGGCCCCACTCAGCTCCGCCGACACGGACGAGACCGCGTTCCCGCTCATCCCGTGGCTCCTTCCTAGGCCGAGCCCCGATCGAGCCCTCCATGCCCAGGAAACCACTCAGGGGCCCGACCCGCTCTCGCGGATCAGGCCCCTGACCTGGTGTTTCAGCTGTCGGGGTGGCGGGATTTGAACCCACGACCTCTTCGTCCCGAACGAAGCGCGCTGCCAAGCTGCGCTACACCCCGATGTCACTGCTCAGTTCTTCACGTCGCGGCGACATCGATTACTTTAGCCCACCGGCGCCCGGAGACGAAATCCGGTTTTCGCTGCCCCTCACCGCAGGTCGGACGTAGTCCAGGCCGGCGATCGCGAGGCCGAGGGCGTAGAAGGCGAGGCCCAGGACGAGGGCGTTGCGCCGCGGACCAGCGCGAGGGGCAGGTACGCCGCCGGGGCCGCGCCGATCGTGTGCCGGAGCTGGTTGGCGACCGCCTTCCCGCCCGTGGGCCGCGCGATCTCCGCGGCCTGGTTGAACTCGCTCGAACCGTTCGCCAGGACGAAGGGGAGGACGAGCCCCCACCGAGATGCACAGCAGCACCCCACCCGTCCGCGGCGGGGCCCTAGTGCCGTCGAGCCGGCAGAGACCGTCAGTCGCGTGCCGTCAGCGTCAGCAGTGTCGCCTCCGGCGGGCAGGCGAAGCGGACCGGGGTGAAGCGGTTCGTGCCGCATCCCGCCGAGACGTGCAGGAACGACGTCCGGCCCTCCACCGTGTGCGTGGAGAGGCCCTTCACCCGGTCCGTGTCCAGGTCGCAGTTGGTCACTAGCGCGCCGTAGAAGGGGACGCACAGCTGACCGCCGTGCGTGTGCCCCGCCAGGATCAGCCCGTAGCCGTCCGCTGTGAACGCGTCCAGCGTCCGCAGGTACGGGGCGTGCACCACGCCCATCGAGAAGTCCGCCGACACGTCCGGGCCGCCGGCCACCCGCTCGTACCGGTCCCGCTTGATGTGCGGGTCGTCCAGGCCGGTGAAGGCCAGGTCGAGACCGGGCAGCTTCAGCCGGCCGCGGGTGTTGGTCAGGTTCACCCAGCCCGCCTCGTCGAAGGCGTCCCGCAGATCTCCCCACGGGTTGTGCACCGCGCCCACCACCGGCTTGTTGCCGTTCAGGCCGTGCCGCCCCTGGGCCTTCTCCAGGAGGTAGCGGGCGGGGTTGCGCAGCCTCGGCCCGTAGTAGTCGTTGGAGCCGAAGACGTACACGCCCGGGAACTCCATCAGCGGGCCGAGCGCGTCCAGGACCTCCGGCACCGCGTCCGTGTCGGAGAGGTTGTCGCCGGTGTTCACGACGAAGTCAGGGCGCAGCCCCGCGAGCTTCTGCAGCCATGCCCGCTTCTTGCGCTGCCCGCACACCATGTGGATGTCGGAGACCTGAAGGACCCGCAGGTCGCGCATCCCGCGCGGGAGCACCGGGATCGTCACCCGGCGCAGCCGGAACGAGCGGGCCTCGAAGCCCGCCGCGTAGACGATTCCGGCCGCGGCCGTCGCCGTGAGACCTGCCGTGACCTTCAGGGGGATCCCGTACCGTGCGCGCATCCCCCCATCGTCGCAGACCCGATGGGCGGAAATGCGCGGGCGGTCGGGGCTCGGCACCTGACACACTTGGGGCATGACCACGCTCAAGGCCAAGCTCAAGGACGACCTCAACGCCGCCATCAAGGAGCGCGACGAGCTGCGCTCCTCGACGCTGCGGCTCACCCTCACCGCGATCACCAAGGAGGAGGTCGCGGGCACCACCAAGCGCGAGCTCTCCGACGACGAGGTGCAGAAGGTGATCGCCCGCGAGGCGAAGAAGCGCCGCGAGGCCGCGGAGGCGTTCGCCCAGGGCGGCCGCGCCGAGTCGGCCGAGCGGGAGAAGGCGGAGGGCGTGCTCCTCGACGCGTACCTGCCGAAGCAGCTCGACGACGCGGAGCTGGAGCAGATCGTCGCCGCCGCCGTCGCCGAGGCGAAGGCCGCGGGCGCCGAGGGCCCGCGCGCCATGGGCGCCGTCATGAAGATCGTGAACCCGAAGGTCGCCGGCCAGGCCGAGGGCGGGCGCGTGGCGGCCACGGTGAAGAAGCTGCTCGCCGGCTAGCCACCACGAGGCCGGACGAAAAGGGCGCCCCCCGCCGCGCGGGAGGCGCCCTCAGTCGTCACTGCCACATCCGGCTACGGGCCGTTGCCGCCGCCACCACGGCCGTCCCCGCCGCCGTTCCCGCCACCGTCTCCGCCGCCGATCACGCCCGGCGGGAGCGTGATCCCGGGGATGTTGGGCCGGTTCGGCTTGTTGGGCTTCCCAGGCTTGCCGTCGTCGCCGCCGGGCTTGTCCTTGTCCTTCTCCTCCGGCTTCTCGCCGCGCGGTACGGAGATGGGGGCGAACTGCGGCGTCTCGGAGGCGTCGAGCGCCCCGCGCATCGCGATCTTCCAGATCGGGCCCGGGAGGCAGCCACCACAGACCTTGGGGTAGTACTCGCCGCCGATGGTGATGTCGAACATCGACACCTTCTCGCCGACGTCGTCGCCGACCCAGACGGCCGTGGACAGGTTCGGCGTGTACCCGACGAACCAGGCGTCCTTGCGGTCGTTCGTCGTACCCGTCTTACCTGCGTTGTCGCGGTCGCTCAGACCGGCCCTCGTACCGGTGCCGTCCTCGACGACGCCCTTCAGCATCTGGTTGATGGTGTCCGCCGTCCGCTCGCTCATCGCCCGCGAGCACTCGGTCTGAGGCACCTTCAGCTGCTCGCCGTTGGCCGTCTTGATCGACTCGATGGCGATCGGCGTGCAGTACGTGCCCCGGTTGGCGAACGTGGCGTAGGCGGCGGCCATGTCGAGCGGGGTGGCCTCGATGGCGCCCAGCGTGATCGACGGGCTCTCCTTGACCTTCTTGCCCAGCTCGCGCTCGTACCCGACGTTCTTCGCCATCGTCACCGTCTCGCACAGGCCGGCCATCTGCTCCAGCTTGGCGAAGTAGGTGTTGATGGACTTGCCGAGCGCGCTCGTCATGTCCCAGGTGCCGGTCTCGGACTTGAGCTCGTTGCCGACCTTCCAGTCGGCGTAACCGGCCGGCTTGCCGTCGCAGCGCGTGTACGAGTTCTCCGGGATGTTGATCTCGTAACCGGTGGAGAAGCTCTGTGCCGGGCTCAGTCCCTTCTCCAGGGCTGCCGCGGCCGTGATCGGCTTGAAGGTCGAACCGGTCTGGAAGCCGTACGTCGTGCCGCCCATCTTGCTGCCGACGGCCAGGTTGAGCGTGGTCTGGTGCTGCTTCTGGTCGAGACCGTACGGCCGCGACTGACCCATCGACAGGATCTTGCCGCTGCCCGGCTGGACCTGGACGACCGAGGCGGCGACCTTGTCGTCCTCGTTGACATGGGCGACGGCGGCCTCGTTGGCCGCCTCCTGCGCGCGCGGTTCGAGCGTGGTCCGGACGGTCAGGCCGCCGAGGTTCCACAGCTTCTGCCGTTCCTCGACGGTCTTGCCGAAGACCGGGTTGTTGAGGATCGTCTTGCGCACGTAGTCGCAGAAGAAGCCGGCGCCGTCGACGGCGGTGATGCAGCCGTTCTTCGGGGTCTTCACCTTCAGCTTGATCGGCGTGGCCTTCGCCTTGTCCGCCTCGGCCTGGCTGATGTCCTTCACGTCGGCCATCCGCTGGAGGACCACGTTGCGGCGCTTCGTGGCTTCCTGGAGGTCGTTGATCGGGTCGAAGCGGCTCGGCGACTGGACGAGGCCGGCCATCATCGCGGCCTCCTCCACCTTCAGGTCGGCGGCGGGCTTGGAGAAGTAGCGCTGGGACGCCGCCTCGATGCCGTAGGCCTGCTGGCCGAAGAACGTGATGTTGAGGTAGTTCTCGAGGATCTTCTTCTTCCCCAGCTCCTCCTCGACCTGGATCGCGTACTTCAGTTCGCGAACCTTGCGGCCGATGGTCTGCTGGGTGGCCGCGGCGACCTTCTCGGGGTCGTCACCGGCCTCCTCGACGAAGACGTTCTTCACGTACTGCTGCGTGAGCGTGGACGCGCCCTGGGCCACGCCGCCCGACTGGGCGTTGCGGTTGATCGCGCGCAGCACGCCCTTGAGGTCGATCGCCCCGTGCTCGTAGAAGCGCGAGTCCTCGATCGCGACGATCGCCTTCTGCATGTACGGAGAGATCTTCTCCAGCGGCACGACCTTCCGGTCGCGCGAGTACACGGTGGCGAGGACACCGCCGTCCGAGTCGAGGATCGTCGTCCGCTGACTCAGGGGTGGCGTCTTCAGGTTGGACGGAATCTCGTCGAACCCCTCGACCGTCCCCTTCGCCGCCAGACCCAGTGCACCGGCCGCGGGCAGGGCGATGCCCGCCAGTACGGCTCCCGCGAGCACACTGACTCCGAGGAACTTGGCGGCCTGCTGGGTCCCGGTCAGACCTCCGCCCGAGCGCTTCTTTGCCATGGGGGCAGCCTAATCCGTAGTGATGAGCGTTCCGTAGGAGCGGGGGTCTCTCGGAGCGTTCGAGTACCAGACCGTGACATCCGGGAGCGTCAGGGGCACGTCCGGGAGGCTCCGGGGCCCGTCCGGGAGCGGTGTTCGCATTCGCCGGACACACGTGAATGCCTTGGCCTAAGCTGCTCCCAACTGTCACAGCAGTGTGGTTTTGCATCAAGGTCGAGGCAAGACCCGGGCGTGACATCGGCAGGAATTCCCTTGGCCCCGAACCTTGGGAACCCCCTGCCCGATTCCGCCCCATGCGTCACTCGACGCCCCAAGTGGCCCCGTCACAGTCGGGCGAACTGTACCGGTTCGCCGGTTTTGACACGCATGTCCATCGGTCACTCCTCTGGGTGATCTGCCGCGTACGCATAGTCCGTTCGGGCCATTCAAGATTGGGCCCGAAGGGGGTGTTGCGCTGTGCCCACCTTCCGTAACGTCACCAACTGGCAGCGGTGAATATGCCGCTACCGCCGTGGGGGAGCCTCGATTCGGGAGAGGACGGCGCCGGTATGGGCTGGGTAGCTGACTGGAGTGCGCAGGCGGCCTGCCGCACTACCGATCCGGATGAACTTTTCGTGCAGGGAGCGGCGCAGAACAGGGCGAAGGCGGTGTGCACCGGCTGTCCGGTGCGGACCGAGTGCCTGGCCGACGCCCTCGACAACCGCGTGGAGTTCGGCGTGTGGGGCGGCATGACGGAGCGCGAGCGCCGTGCCCTGCTGCGCCGGCGGCCGACCGTCACCTCGTGGCGTCGCCTGCTGGAGACCGCGCGGACGGAGTACGAGCGGGGAGCGGGCCTGCTGCCCGTGGCGATCGAGGACGACGCGACGTACGAGGCGTACGCGGCGGTGGGCTGACCGCCCGTCGCTCCTCGACACGGCAAGGTTTGAGCTCAGAGTGACGGCATCCGGCCCGCCGTGAGGCGGTCGCCGATGGCGCGGAGTCCGGACAGGTCGTGCACGTCGCCCGGCAGGGCGGCCACTTCGGCGACGGCCACCTCGGGGTGGAGCGCCGTGAACCGGTCTCGTGTGCGCTGCTCGCGCGCGAGCACCTGCATCCGCTCGGCATGGAGTCGGAGCAGGCCCGCGGTCAATTGCTGGATGTCCTGTGCATCGGATGCATCGGATGCGTCGGAGTCGGCGTGAACATCGGCCTTGTCGGCTGTGGGGGCAGCCTCGTTGCTCAGTGCGGAGGGGTCTGTGCTCGTGTCGGCGGCGGTCGTGGAGTCTGACGGCTCGTTGGGGGCGGTGGCACGGGAGCCACGCCCTCCAGTCTTCCCGGCCCCCTGATCCACAATGCGCCCCTCGTCAAGATTTTCCGCTGCGGCCCGCGCCCGCTCGGCCGAGAGCCGGGCGGCGCCACTGCCGTGCACGCGGTTGAGGACGAGCCCCGCCAGCGGCATCTCCTCGGCCGCGAGCCGCTCCACGAAGTACGCCGCCTCCCGCAGCGCGTCCCGCTCCGGCGTCGCGACCACCAGGAACGCCGTGCCCGGCGCCTG
Source organism: Streptomyces sp. NPDC058579 (assembly GCF_042718575.1). NCBI lineage: Bacteria > Bacillati > Actinomycetota > Actinomycetes > Kitasatosporales > Streptomycetaceae > Streptomyces > Streptomyces sp. NPDC058579. The sequence continues at coordinate 138,972 of NZ_JBHXPI010000001.1, read as the reverse complement.
GAGCAGCTTGTACGTCGCGTCCGCCCGGGTCCGGAAGCCGCCGAACATCGTGTCCATCGCGGCCACGAACGTCTGCACGTCCTTCAGGAACTGACCCCCGAGCAGCTTCCCCAGCGTCCCCGTCATCATCGACATCCCGACGTTCAGGAACTTCATCCCCGCCCGGCCGCCCATCTTCGCCGGGGCCATCAGGAGCTTGATGAACTTCCCGTCCAGGAACGACCCGAGCCGCTTCGGCGCGTCCAGGAAGTCGAGCGCGGAGCGCGACGGCGGGGTGTCGACGACGATCAGGTCCCACTCGTCACGGGCCCGCAGCTGCCCGAGCTTCTCCATCGCCATGTACTCCTGCGTACCGGCGAAACCGGCCGACAGGGACTGGTAGAACGGGTTCTCCAGGATCGCCCGGGCCCGCTCGGCGTCCGCGTGCGCCTCGACGATCTCGTCGAAGGTCCGCTTCATGTCGAGCATCATGGCGTGCAGTTCACCGCCGTCGGAGCCCTTGATGCCGTCCACCTTGCGCGGCACGTTGTCCAGCGAGTCGATCCCCATCGACTGGGCGAGCCGGCGCGCCGGGTCGATCGTCAGGACGACGACCTTGCGGCCCCGCTCCGCCGCCCGTACGCCGAGGGCCGCCGCGGTCGTCGTCTTCCCGACGCCGCCCGCGCCGCAGCAGACGATGATCCGGGTGCCCGGGTCGTCGATGAGCGGATCGAGTTCGAGTACGGGGACGGAGTCCAGACCGTTCGCCGTGCCGTTCACCGGACCCGTCACACGCCCACCCCTTGTCTCCGCAGCTCCTTCGCCAGCCGGTACAGGCCCGCGATGTCCGCCCCGTCCCCCAGGAAGGGGAGTTCGTACGACGGTACGTCCAGCTCCATGAGCACCGCCCGCTGTTCGCGCTCCAGCTCCACCCGCTGCGCGTGCTCGGCCGCCTGCTCCAGGAGCGGCTCGACCAGCTTCGTACCGCCCCGGATGCCCGCGCCGGCGAGGGTGCGCGCGATCGCGTCCCGGTGGTCGCCGGAGGCCGCCCGTACCGCCGCCTCGTCGAGGACGTGCGGGCGGACCATGTTCACGATGACACCGCCCACCGGCAGTTCGGCCCCGCGCAGCTCCGCGATGCCGTCCGCGGTCTCCTGGACCGGCATCTCCTCAAGGACGGTCACCAGGTGCACGGCCGTCTCCGGGGACTTCAGGACGCGCATCACGGCCTGGGCCTGATTGTGTATCGGGCCGATCCTGGCCAGCCCGGCCACCTCGTCGTTGACGTTGAGGAAGCGGGTGATCCGGCCGGTCGGGGGCGCGTCCATGACGACGTGGTCGTAGGTGTAGCCGCCGTTCTTCTCGCGCCTGCGGACCGCCTCGCAGGCCTTGCCGGTCAGCAGCACGTCCCGTACGCCGGGGGCGATCGTCGTCGCGAAGTCGATCGCGCCGAGCTTCTTCAGGGCCCGGCCCGCGGTGCCCAGCTTGTAGAACATCTGGAGGTAGTCGAGGAGCGCGCGCTCGGCGTCGATGGCCAGCGCGAAGACCTCACCGCCGCCCGGGGCGACGGCGATCTTGCGCTCCTCGTACGGCAGCGCCTCCGTCTCGAAGACCTGTGCGATGCCCTGTCTGCCTTCGACCTCCACGAGGAGGGTCCGCTTGCCCTCCGTCGCGAGGGCGAGCGCGAGGGCGGCGGCGACCGTCGTCTTACCGGTACCACCCTTGCCGCTGACGACCTGGAGCCTGCTCACGCCTTCGAGCCTAACCACTGGAGCGCTCGCCTAAGCAGGAGGCTGCCTGTGGCAGCGGATACAGTCGGCTCCATGACCAAGTGGGAATACGCGACCGTGCCCCTTCTCGTGCACGCGACGAAGCAGATTCTGGACACCTGGGGCGAGGACGGGTGGGAGCTCGTCCAGGTCGTTCCCGGCCCGAACAACCCCGAGCAGCTCGTGGCCTACCTGAAGCGGGAGAAGTCCTGATGAGCGGCGCCGCGAACGGAAACGGCACCGGCAGCGGCACCGGCTCCGGCACCGTCGAGGCGAAGCTCGCCGAACTGGGCCTGACCCTGCCGGACGTCGTGCCTCCGCTGGCCGCCTACCAGCCGGCCGTGCAGTCGGGCGTCTACGTCTACACCTCGGGCCAGCTCCCGATGGTGCAGGGCAAGCTTCTGGCGGCCGGCAAGGTCGGCGCGGAGATCACCGCCGAGGAGGCCAAGCAGCTCGCCGCCACCTGTGCCCTGAACGCGCTCGCGGCCGTGAAGTCGGTCGCCGGTGACCTGGACCGGATCAAGCGGGTCGTGAAGGTCGTCGGCTTCGTCGCCTCGGCCGCCGACTTCACGGGCCAGCCCGGCGTCATCAACGGCGCCAGCGAGCTGCTCGGCGCGGTCCTCGGCGACAAGGGCGTGCACGCGCGCAGCGCGGTCGGCGTGGCCGTGCTCCCGCTCGACGCCCCGGTCGAGGTCGAGGTCCAGGTGGAGCTGATCGAGGCCTGACGGCCCGTACCACCGCCCGTACGTTCATCGAGAGCCGGTTCTCCCGCCCAGGGGGAATCGGCTCTCGTGCATCACGGTAGTTGCGCATACCATCCGGCCATGCCGAATGGTCAGTGGTACCCACCGGAATGGCCCGACCGCATCCGCGCCCTGGCGGCGGGCGAGCTCACGCCCGCGGCCCCCAGGCGGGCGGCGACCGTCCTGCTGCTGCGCGACGCCGCCGAGGGGCCGCACGTCCACATGCTGCGGCGGCGCACCTCCATGGCCTTCGCGGGCGGTGCGTACGCGTATCCCGGCGGCGGTGTCGATCCGCGTGACGAGCACCCGGTGCGCTGGGCCGGGCCCTCCTTGGAGAGCTGGGCCGAGCGACTCGGCGTCTCGGGTACGCAGGAGGCGCAGGCGATCGTCTGCGCGGCCGTGCGCGAGACCTTCGAGGAGGCGGGCGTGCTGCTCGCCGGTGGGACCGCCGACTCCGTGGTGGACGACACGACGGGGGAGGACTGGGAGAAGGACCGGGAGGCGCTGGTCGCCCGCGAGCTGTCGTTCGCGGACTTCCTCGAACGGCGCGGCCTTGTGCTGCGCTCCGACCTGCTCGGCGCGTGGGCGCGCTGGATCACGCCGGAGTTCGAGTCCCGGCGGTACGACACCTGGTTCTTCGCGGCCGTCCTTCCGGCCGGCCAGCGCACCCGCGACGTCTCGACCGAGGCGGACCGCACGGTCTGGATCCGCCCGGCGGAGGCGGCGGCCGGTTACGACCGGGGCGAGCTGACGATGATGCCGCCGACCGTCTCGACCCTGCGCACGCTCGCGCCCTTCGCCTCGGCCGCGGAGGCGCTGGCCGCCGCGGGGGACCAGGACCTGACCCCCGTACTGGCGCGGGCGCGCCTCGAAGGCGACGAGCTGATCCTGAGCTGGCCGGGCCACGACGAGTTCACCAAGCACATCCCGACGGGCGGGGGTGCGGGTGGGGACGCGGGCGAGGCCGCCGACCCCGGCACGGACCGGGGCACGACACCGGGGTCCGCCGGGGGTGCGCGGTGACCGCCGCCGGTGCGCTGCCCGGGCAGCCCCGGGGCGCGGTCGTCTCCGGGCCCGCGACCGCCCGTACCGTCAACGTCCTCGCGCCGAACCCGTCCGCGATGACCCTGGACGGCACCAACACCTGGATCGTCGCCGAGCCCGACTCCGACCTGGCCGTCGTCATCGACCCGGGGCCGCTCGACGACGGCCACCTGCGCAACGTCGTCGCGACCGCCGAGAAGCTGGGCAAGCGCGTCGCGCTCACGCTCCTCACCCACGGCCACCCCGACCACGCCGAGGGCGCGGGCCGGTTCGCGGAGCTGACCGGGACTCGGGTACGGGCCCTGGACCCGGCGCTGCGCCTCGGCGACGAGGGCCTCGGCGCGGGGGACGTCATCACGGTCGGCGGCCTGGAGCTGCGGGTGGTGCCGACGCCCGGCCACACCTCGGACTCGCTCTCCTTCCATCTCCCCGCCGACCGCGCGGTCCTGACGGGCGACACGATCCTGGGCCGCGGCACGACGATCGTCGCCCACCCCGACGGGCGGCTCGGCGACTATCTGGACTCGCTGCGCCGGCTGCGCTCGCTCACCGTCGACGACGGGGTCCACACCGTGCTGCCGGGCCACGGGCCGGTCCTGGAGGACGCCCAGGGCGCGGTGGAGTTCTACCTCGCGCACCGCGCGGGCCGCCTCGCACAGGTGGAGACGGCCGTCGAGAACGGCCACAGGACCCCGGCGGAGGTCGTCGCCCACGTCTACGCGGACGTGGACCGCTCGCTGTGGCCGGCCGCCGAACTCTCCGTACGGGCGCAGCTGGAGTACCTGCGGGAGCACGGCCTGATCTGACCCCGTACCGCTTCCGCACCACTTCCCACCCCGAGGGCGCACGGCGCACGGCTGGTGCTTTACGCTCCGTTTACTTGTGGCCGTAGCTCTCGGGGGGAAAGCCCGTGTTCGTCATATCGATTCTGCTGCTCGTCGCAGCGGTCGTGCTGTTCTTCGTCAGTAGGTCCAACGGCTCGAAGGGGCTGAAGCTGGGCGCGCTCGGCGCGGTCCTCGCCGGCGCGTTCTCACTGATCGCCTCCATGACGTACGTCGTCAGCGCGTACGAGGTCGGCGTCCCGGTCGCCTTCGGCAAGGTGGGCCAGCCCATGACCTCGGGCATGCACGTCAAGTCGCCGTTCACCGACGTCACGACGTTCTCGACGCGTCCCGTCGACCTCAACCTCTCCGACAAGGACGTGGTCGAGGTCCGCTCCTCGCAGGGTGGCGTGATGGAGGTCGAGGTGACCGTGAAGTGGGCGGTCACGCCGTCCAAGGCCGTCGAGCTGTACCGGCTCGCGGGCAGCGAGGAGTTGATCCAGACGCGGCTCGTCTACCCGGACAGCCGGGAGATCGTCCGCAACGTCTTCGCCCGCTACACGAGCGAGCAGGGCTACGCGAGCGACCGCGAGAAGATCAACGCCGAGATCGGCACGCTCATCAAGGAGCGCCTCGCCCCGCGCGGCATCGACGTCACCGCCGTCAACCTGCGCAACGTGAAGCCCTCGGCGGCCCTGCAGACCCAGATCGACCGCAAGATCCAGCAGCAGCAGGCGACCGAGCGCGCCACCGAGGCGGCCCGTACGGCCAAGGCGGAGTCGGACCGGCGCCGTATCGAGGCCGAGGGCATCGCCCGCGCCAACAAGATCCTCAACGAGTCGCTGACCGACAAGGTCCTGGCGAACCAGTGCATCGAGGCCTACAAGGAGGCCGCCGCGAAGAACCCGGTGTACGCGGTTCCGTGCGGCAGCGGCACGGGGACCCCGGTGATCGTGGACGGTTCGAAGCGGTAGTCGTCGATACGCGTACGAGGAAGGCCGCCCGGTCGTCGACCGGGCGGCCTTCTCCGTACGTAGTACGGGAGCTGCTACCGCGAGCGCTTCGCGAGGCGCTCCACGTCCAGCAGGATCACGGCGCGGGCCTCCAGGCGCAGCCAGCCACGCTGGGCGAAGTCCGCCAGGGCCTTGTTGACCGTCTCACGGGAGGCGCCGACCAGCTGGGCCAGCTCCTCCTGGGTGAGGTCGTGGACGACGTGGATGCCCTCCTCCGACTGCACGCCGAAACGGCGCGACAGGTCGAGGAGCGCGCGGGCGACACGGCCCGGCACGTCGGAGAAGACCAGGTCGGACATCTGGTCGTTGGTCTTGCGGAGCCGGCGGGCGACCGCGCGCAGCAGCGCGGTGGCCACCTCGGGGCGGGCGTTCAGCCAGGGCTGGAGGTCGCCGTGGCCGAGGCCGAGCAGCTTGACCTCGGTCAGCGCGGTCGCGGTGGCGGTGCGCGGGCCCGGGTCGAAGAGCGAGAGCTCACCGATCAGCTCGCCGGGGCCGAGGACGGCCAGCATGTTCTCGCGGCCGTCGGGCGAGGTGCGGTGGAGCTTCACCTTGCCCTCGGTGACCACGTACAGGCGGTCGCCGGGGTCTCCCTCGTGGAACAGCGCGTCGCCACGGGCGAGCGTCGCCTCACTCATCGAGGCGCGCAGCTCCGAGGCCTGCTCGTCATCGAGCGCCGCGAAGAGCGGGGCGCGCCGCAGAACGTCGTCCACGAGTTCTCTCCTATGTCGACCTGCTCAGGGGACCTTGATCCCATGATGCCGGACGCACAAAACAGTGCGATCAATCACAACAAGTTTGACGTACTGAACCGCCCGTCCGTACGTCAGGGCCCCGATTGGGTCCTCATCGGCCGTGCCCGGGGCGGATGTCAGTGTCGGCCCTTAGGCTGGCCGGGTGTCCAACTCGCCGGTGAGAGCGCAGGCCAAGGGGGCTGGAAGAGTGTCCGCGAAGGGTAATTCCGCTGTGGGCGAACAGGGTGCGCCGATGCGGACAAATGCCGCGAAACGTACGGCGAAGCCTGCCCAGAAGACCGCGAAGCCCGCTCCGAAGCCCGCCCCGAAGGCGGCTCCGAAGGCGGCTCCGAAGGCGGCGAAGGCGGGCCCGAAGGCGGGTGCGAAGGCCGCCCCCAGAGCCGCGAAACCGGAATCCCATCTCGGGATGGTCCGCAGGGCCCGGAAGATCAACCGGGAGCTGGCCGAGGTCTTTCCGTACGCCCACCCCGAGCTGGACTTCCGGAACCCTTTCGAGCTGCTCGTCGCCACGGTCCTCTCCGCCCAGACCACCGATCTGCGGGTCAACCAGACCACCCCCGCGCTCTTCGCCGCCTACCCGACGCCCGAGGACCTGGCCGCCGCCGTCCCGGAGGAGGTCGAGGAGCTGATCCGGCCCACCGGGTTCTTCCGCGCCAAGACCAAGTCGATCATGGGCCTCTCGGTGGCCCTCAGGGACGACTTCGGCGGCGAGGTCCCCGGCCGCCTCGAAGACCTGGTCAAGCTGCCGGGCGTGGGCCGCAAGACCGCCTTCGTCGTCCTCGGCAACGCCTTCGGGGTGCCCGGGATCACCGTCGACACCCACTTCATGCGCCTCGCCCGCCGCTGGAAGTGGACCGAGAGCGACGACCCGGTCAAGATCGAGGCCGAGGTCGCGGAGATCTTCCCGAAGAGCGAGTGGACGATGCTCTCGCACCGGGTGATCTTCCACGGCCGCCGCATCTGCCACGCCCGCAAGCCCGCCTGCGGCGCCTGCCCGATCGCCCCGCTCTGCCCGGCGTACGGAGAGGGCGAGACGGACCCCGAGAAGGCGCAGAAGCTCCTGAAGTACGAGAAGGGCGGCTATCCGGGCCAGCGCCTCAACCCGCCGCCGGACTACCCCGGCAGCCCGGCCGCCCCCGCACCCGGAGTGGCTCCGGGGGCCGAGTGAGCCCTGGCCCGGGGGAACGAACCCACGCACGGATCGCGTTGTGAATCACGGGGGTGCCTGCCTATGACGCGCACGGACGAAGAGACGGACCAAGAGGCGGAAGCAGCGACGGAACGGGAAAGCGGGACGACGAACGGGCCGCTGCCTGCGGCGACGCCGAAGTCGAAGCCGACGCCCACACCGACGGCCGACGGCATGCCGCGCGGTGTCGGTAGCGGTGGGCTCGTGCGCCGGGACGGGCTGCCCGACTGGCTCGCCCCCGTCGACAGGGCCGCGCGCGGCGTCCAGCCCGAGCAGCTCAGCCGCTTCCTGCCGCCCGCGAGCGGCGCCGGACGGCAGTCCGCCGTCCTCATCCTCTTCGGCGAGGGGGAGCGCGGCCCCGAGCTGCTGCTCATGGAGCGCTCAGGCTCGCTCCGCTCGCACGCGGGCCAGCCCTCCTTCCCCGGCGGCGCCCTCGACCCCGAGGACGGCGACCCGGCCGACGGAGGCCTGCTGCGGGCCGCCCTGCGCGAGGCCGAGGAGGAGACCGGACTCGACCCCTCCGGCGTCCAGCTCTTCGGCGTCCTGCCCCAGCTCTACATCCCGGTCAGCGGCTTCGTCGTCACCCCGGTCCTCGGCTGGTGGCGCGCCCCCAGCCCCGTCGGGGTCGTCGACCCCGCCGAGACCGCCCGGGTCTTCACCGTGCCCGTGGCGGATCTCACGGACCCCGCCAACCGCGCCACCGCCGTCCACCCCAGCGGCCACGCGGGCCCCGCGTTCCTCGTCGCATCTGCCCTGGTCTGGGGTTTTACGGCCGGCGTGATCGACCGGCTGCTGCACTACGCCGGCTGGGAGCGACCGTGGGACCGGGCCAAGCAGGTCCCGCTCGACTGGCGCTCATGACAGGCTGACCCCGGGAACGGACCGACCCAGGGCTGGGGCGACCGAAGACGAAACTGCGAGGCTATAGACGGTGAACGTGCTGGACATCCTGCTGCTGCTCGCCGCCGTTTGGTTCGCGATCATCGGCTACCGCCAGGGCTTCGTGGTCGGCATCCTGTCGGTCATCGGCTTCCTCGGCGGCGGCCTCGTCGCCGTCCTGCTGCTCCCGATCATCTGGGACCAGCTGACGGACAACTCCGAGGTCTCGACCACGGCGACCGTCGTCTTCGTGGTCGTGGTGATCGTCTGCGCCTCGGTCGGCCAGGCCTTCACCACCCACCTGGGGAACAAGCTGCGCCGCCACATCGTCTGGTCACCGGCGCGCGCCCTGGACGCCACCGGCGGGGCGCTCGTCAACGTGGTCGCCATGCTCCTCGTGGCCTGGCTGCTCGGCTCCGCCCTCGCGGGCACCTCGATGCCCACACTGGGCAAGGAGGTCCGCAGCTCCAAGGTGCTCCTCGGTGTCGAGCAGGTGATGCCCGATCAGGCGTCCACCTGGTTCACCAACTTCACCTCGACGCTGGCCCAGAACGGCTTCCCGCAGGTCTTCAGCCCGTTCGCCAACGAGCCCATCACCGCGGTCCGCCCGCCGGACCCGGCGCTCGCCGGCAGCCCGGTCGCCGCCGAGGCCAAGCGGGCCATCGTCAAGGTCGTCGGTACGGCCCCGAGTTGCGGCAAGGTCCTCGAAGGCACCGGCTTCGTCTTCGACGAGCGCCGGGTCATGACCAACGCCCACGTGGTCGGTGGCGTCGACGAGCCGACCGTCCAGATCGGCGGCGAGGGCAAGCTGTACGACGCGAAGGTCGTCCTCTACGACTGGCAGCGCGACATCGCCGTACTGGACGTGCCGAACCTGAACGTCGCGCCGCTGCAGTTCACCGACAAGGACGCCCGCAGCGGCGACAGCGCGATCGTCGCGGGCTTCCCGGAGAACGGCTCGTACGACGTCCGCTCGGCGCGTGTCCGGGGCCGTATCAACGCCCAGGGCCCGGACATCTACCACCGCGGCGAGGTGCGCAGGGACGTGTACTCCCTGTACGCGACGGTCCGTCAGGGCAACTCCGGCGGCCCGCTGCTCACCGAGGACGGCAAGGTGTCCGGGGTGATCTTCGCCCGCTCCCTCGACGACAAGAACACCGGCTACGCCCTGACCGTGGACGAGATCCGCGAGGACATCGCCCAGGGCCGCGCGGCGACCCAGCAGGTCGACAGCCAGGGATGCGCCCTGTAGGGCCCTGGCCGAAGCCACAGGCGCCGTATCGAGGAGGGCGAGTGGTACCGCCCGGGCTCAGTCCCGGGTGTGCCTGAGCCGCGCCGAGACCCAGCGGGCCCGGCGGCGCAGGATGCGCGGGATCCCGATCCCCTGCACGGGATGCGAACGGCCCTGTTCCTGTGGGCCGCTCCTCTCGTGGGAGCCCGGCCCGGCGGCCGAGCGGCGGTTGTTGCGTGCTGTGTCACCGAAGTCGTGCGTCCAGCCCATACCCCGACGTCTGCCCGTGGCCCAAGGTCGGTAACCGCCCCGGGGCCCGCCAATTGGAGTATGCGCCGGGCACATGGCCGTTCGTAGAACGGAAGTACGCGGACGGTGTGTCAGCGATCGCGCCGGCCCGGGCGTCAGCGGTCGGGCTCGGGGTCCTTGAGCCAGTTGATGAGCTCCGTGGAGAACGCCACCGGGTCCTCCTCGTGGGGGAAGTGCCCAAGACCGTCGAAGAGCCGCCAGCGGTACGGGGCCTCCACGTACTGGCCCGAGCCGGCCGCGCTGCGCGTCCGCATCACCGGGTCCATCGAACCGTGCAGATGCAGCGTGGGCACCCGCACAGGGCGCTTCATGCGCCGGTTGAACTGGATGCCGTCCGGGCGGGCCAGGGACCGCACCATCCACCGGTACGGCTCGATCGAGCAGTGCGCCGTCGAAGGGATGGAGATCGCCCGCCGGTACACCGCGACCGCCTCCTCGTCCGGCAGCCCGGGGCCGGACCAGTCCTCGATCAGCCGCCCCACCAGGGCCGCCTCGTCCGCGACGAGCTGACGCTCCGGCAGCCACGGGCGCTGGAAGCCCCACACGTACGATCCGGCGCGGGACTGCGAGAGGTCCGAGAGCATCGCCGAGCGCCAGCGGCGCGGGTGCGGCATCGAGGAGACCGCGAGCCGGCGCACCAGCTTCGGCCGCATGACCGCCGCCGTCCAGGCGAGGTAGCCGCCCAGGTCGTGGCCGACCAGGGCCGCGTCCGGCTCGCCGAGGGAGCGGATGACGCCGGTGATGTCGAGCGCCAGGTTGGCGGGGTCGTAACCCCGGGGCGTACGGTCGCTGCCGCCGACGCCCCGCAGGTCCATGGCCACGGCCCGGAAGCCGGCGTCGGCGAGAGCGGGCAGCTGGTGGCGCCAGGTCCACCAGAACTGCGGGAAGCCGTGCAGCAGCAGGACCAGCGGTCCGTCGCCCATCTCGGCGATGTGGAAGCGCGCGCCGTTGGCGGCCACATCGCGGTGGGTCCACGGACCGTCGATCCGGACGGGGCTGCCGACGGGGCCGCTGCCGTTGCTGCTCTCAGGGACGGTCATGTGGACGAGCGTCCCACAGCCGCGACCTTCTCCTGGACCGCGGCGGGCAGCGCCACCTGTTCGGGGCGGGGGTGCGGCTTGGCGTTCTGCAGGATCGCGGCGGTCTGCTTGGCCGAGGCGATGGACTTCTCCGGCGGCTTGACCTTCTTGAACTTGGCGTACGCGAGCAGCCCGAGCAGCCCCGCGAGCAGCACGTTCGCCGCGAAGGAGAGCAGGAAGCACCAGGCGAGGTTCCACCCGCCGTCGCCGTTGTGGCCGCCGGTCCAGCTGTTGATGCCGTACGCGAGCGCGAAGCTCAGCATCGGCAGCGAGAAGAGGAGCACCGTGGCGGCCGTCGCGCCGGCCGCGCCGCCGATGGCGCCCCGCTTGACGTCCTGCCGGATCTCCGCCTTGGCAAGGGCGATCTCGTCGTGCACCAGCGCGGACATCTCGGCGGTCGCCGAGGCGACCAGCTGACCGAGGCTGCGCTCGGCTCCGTTGACCGGGTCGCTCATCGCTGCTCCCTCTTCTCTTCTACGGTCCGACCTCTACAAGTCCGACCTCAGATCATGCCGGACTGTCGCCGTCATCGCGCGATGCCCCCGCCAGTTCGGCACGCCGACGATGGTCGGCGGCCTTCCGTTCGTAGATCGCGGCCATCCGGAGGTGGTAGTCGGGGTTGTCCTCCTCGTAGATGTCCGGGATGCCGTCCTCGTCCTCGTCGCGCTCCTCCTCCGCCATCAGCGCCTCGTACCTGCGGACGCGCAGCTTGAGCAGGATCGTGGCGAGGATGGCCGCCGTGAGCGAGCCGATCAGGACGGCTGCCTTGACCTGCTCGGTCAGTGCCGCGTCGCCCTCGAAGGCCAGCTCGCCGATGAGGAGGGAGACGGTGAAGCCGATGCCGGCGAGGGAGGCGACGGCGAAGACGTCAGGCCAGGCCAGGTCGCTGTTGAGCTCCGCGCGGGTGAAGCGGGCGGCCAGCCAGGTGCCGCCGAAGATGCCGACGGTCTTGCCGAGGACGAGACCGAGGATCACACCGAGGGTGACGGGGTTGGTGGAGACCTCGGAGAGGGTCTTGCCGGTGATGGTGACGCCCGCCGAGAACAGCGCGAACAGCGGCACCGCGATGCCCGCGGAGAGCGGCCGGACCAGGTGCTCGATGTGCTCGCCGGGGGAGTTCTCCTCGCCCTCGTGCTTGGTGCAGCGCAGCATCAGGCCCATGGCGACACCGGCGATGGTGGCGTGTATGCCGCTGTTGTACATCAGGCCCCAGATGACCAGGGCGAGCGGGACGTAGATGTACCAGCCGCGGACGCCCTTGCGCAGCAGCAGCCAGAAGACGCCGAGGCCGATGAAGGCGCCGCCGAGCGCGGCGAAGTTCAGGTCGCTGGTGAAGAAGACGGCGATGATCAGGATGGCGAAGAGGTCGTCGACGACGGCGAGCGTGAGCAGGAACGCGCGGAGCGCGGACGGCAGCGAGGTGCCGATGACGGCGAGGACCGCGAGGGCGAAGGCGATGTCCGTGGCGGTGGGCACGGCCCAGCCCTGTGTGGAGCCGTCGCCGATGATGTTGGTCAGCGTGTAGACGAGGGCCGGGACGGCCATGCCGCAGATGGCGGCGATGACGGGGAGCGCGGCGGCCTTGCGGTCGCGCAGCTCGCCCGCGACCAGCTCACGCTTGAGCTCGATACCGGCGACGAAGAAGAAGATCGCGAGGAGGCCGTCGGCCGCCCAGTGCTGGATGGAGAGGTCCAGGCCGAGCGCGGCCGGGCCTATGTGGAAGTTCCGCACCGTTTCGTAGCTTGCGCTCAGGCCGGTGTTCGCCCAGACGATGGCGGCGACGGCGGCCACGAGCAGGAGCACACCACCGACGGTCTCGGCGCGCAGTGCGTCGGCCACGAACCGTCGCTCGGGCAGCGACAGGCGGCCGAGGAACTTACGGTCGGTAGGGGTGGGTGCGGGCGCGGGCACGGTGGGTGACCTCCGGTCGGGTAGGCAGGGCGAAGCACATGCCGACCAGACTTCCCGGCGCACCTAGGTTTTTCTGTCGCGTCTCTGACGCGATCTTTACTTTACCTAACGAGCGAGGGTTGTGTCCGGTGATCTTCACTTTAAGTAGAAGACGGTATTCCGGCTCGTTGTGGACAAAAAGGGCGCCCACTCCAGGTGACCTGGAGTGGGCGCCCTTCTTGGAGCCCGAGTTGTGGGTGCTCAGTCCTCGCTGGCCGCGCTCGGCAGCTTCGTCTGGATGAGGTCCATGACGGACGAGTCGGTGAGCGTCGTCACATCGCCGAGCTCCCGGTTCTCCGCCACGTCCCGCAGCAGCCGCCGCATGATCTTGCCGGACCGGGTCTTCGGCAGCTCGGCCACCGGCAGGACCCGCTTCGGCTTCGCGATCGCGCCGAGCGTCGTACCGACGTGGTTGCGCAGCTCGGCGACGAGGCTCTCGTCCTCGCTCGCCGTACCGCGCAGGATCACGAAGGCGACGATCGCCTGGCCGGTCGTCTCGTCGGCCGCGCCGACGACCGCCGCCTCGGCGACGGACGGGTGCGAGACGAGCGCCGACTCGACCTCGGTGGTGGAGATGTTGTGCCCGGAGACGAGCATGACGTCGTCGACCCGGCCGAGCAGCCAGATGTCGCCGTCCTCGTCCTTCTTCGCGCCGTCGCCGGCGAAGTACTTGCCCTCGAAGCGGGACCAGTACGTGTCGAGGAACCGCTGGTCGTCGCCCCAGATGGTGCGGAGCATCGACGGCCACGGCTCGGTCAGGACCAGGTACCCGCCGCCCCCGTTCGGGACCTCGTTGGCGTCGTCGTCGACGACGGTCGCGGAGATGCCGGGGAGCGGGCGCTGGGCGGAGCCCGGCTTGGTCTCGGTGACGCCGGGCAGCGGCGAGATCATCATCGCGCCGGTCTCGGTCTGCCACCAGGTGTCCACGATCGGGGTCTTCCCGGCGCCGATGTGCTCGCGGTACCAGACCCACGCCTCGGGGTTGATCGGCTCGCCGACCGAGCCGAGCACGCGCAGGCTCGACAGGTCGAACTTGGCGGGGATGTCGTCGCCCCACTTCATGAACGTACGGATCGCGGTCGGCGCCGTGTAGAGGATCGTGACGCCGTACTTCTGCACGATCTCCCAGAACCGGCCCTGGTGCGGGGTGTCCGGAGTGCCCTCGTACATGACCTGCGTCGCGCCGTTGGCCAGCGGGCCGTACGTGATGTACGAGTGCCCGGTGACCCAGCCGATGTCGGCGGTGCACCAGTAGACGTCGGTCTCCGGCTTGAGGTCGAAGACGGCGTGGTGGGTGTAGGCCGCCTGGGTCAGGTAGCCGCCGGAGGTGTGCAGGATGCCCTTGGGCTTACCCGTCGTCCCGGAGGTGTACAGGATGAAGAGCGGGTGCTCGGCCGGGAACGCCTCGGGGGTGTGCTCGGCCGACTGGCGCGCGACGATGTCGTGCCACCACACGTCCCGGCCCTCGGTCCAGGCGACGTCCTGGCCCGTACGGCGGACGACGAGGACGTTGTCCACCTTGTCGGTACGCGTGAGGGCCTCGTCGACGGCGGGCTTCAGGGCGCTCGGCTTGCCGCGGCGGTAGCCGCCGTCGGCGGTGATCACCAGCTTGGCGTCGGCGTCCTCGACCCGGGTGGCGATGGCGTCGGCCGAGAAGCCGCCGAAGACCACGGAGTGCGCGGCGCCGATGCGGGCGCAGGCCAGCATCGAGACGACGGCCTCGGGGATCATCGGCAGGTAGATCGCGACCCGGTCGCCCGCGGTGACGCCGAGCTCGGTCAGGGCGTTGGCCGCCCGGGAGACCTCGTCCTTGAGTTCGGCGTAGGTGAGGGTGCGTCCGTCGCCGGGCTCGCCCTCGAAGTGGATGGCGACCCGGTCGCCGTTGCCCGCCTCGACATGGCGGTCCACGCAGTTGTACGCCACGTTGAGCGTGCCGTCGGCGAACCACTTGGCGAACGGCGGGTTCGACCAGTCGAGCGTCTCGGTCGGCTCGGTGGCCCAGGTGAGGCGCTTCGCCTGCTCGGCCCAGAAGCCAAGCCTGTCCGCCGCGGCCTGCTCGTAGGCCTCCGCCGTCACGTTGGCGTGCGCGGCCAGCTCGGCGGGCGGCGCGAACCGCCGCTCCTCCTTGAGCAGGTTGGCCAGGCTTTCGTTGCTCACGACATCTCCCTTTCCCAGGGCGTCCTATGTGCCTATGTGTCCCGCGTCATAGCTCATCAGTCAGATGGCCGGGTGACAAGAGCCTCCCGGCAATTGGTTTAGACCTGTGAGTCGACGGGGTGCGCGATGGCGGGATGCGCGGTGGCCCCTCCGTCCCGAGCGGTAGGACGAAGGGGCCACCCAGTCTCACGGACGCGCGGGCGGGACGGTTCAGGACGCGCGGGCCTCTGTCAGGTCCTGCGCCGGTCCTGAAGTCGCGAGTCGGTCCTCCGCCGAGGAGGTGAGCCGGTCCTCCGCCGGTCCCGAAGGCGCGACCTGGTCGAAGACGTCCTCGTAGCGGTGCTGCTCGTCCGGTGCGGCCAGTAGGTATGCCTGCGCCTCGCCGACGTGGAAGTACATCCCGTGCAGCGTCAGCGTGCCCTCGGCGAGCCGCCGCGCCACCGGCTCGTACGCCCGCAGGTGCTCCAACTGCTGGACCACGTTGGTCAGGCAGAGCTGCTCCACCGCGTCGGCCGGCAGCCGCCCCGAGATCCGGGCCCAGGCGTGGCTGCGGCTGGCCATCCGCTCCAGGCTGGGCGTCCCGTGGCGCAGCCAGCGCCGCAGCGGGGTCTGCGGGGCGTCCGGCGTGCTGTTCATGAGGGCCTGCATGGCGCCGCAGCCGGAGTGTCCGCAGACGGTGATCGACTGGACCCGCAGCACCTCCACCGCGTACTCGATCGCCGCCGCCACCGAGTCGTCGCCGCTCTCCTCGCCGGGCAGCGGAACGAGATTGCCCACGTTCCGTACGGTGAAGAGGTCGCCCGGCCCGCTTGAAGTGATCATGCTCGTCACCAGGCGGGAGTCGGCGCAGGTGAGGAAGAGCTGCGAGGGGCGCTGGCCTTCACGGGCCAGGCGGGCGAGCTCGTCGCGCACCAGTGGCGCGGTGTTGCGCTGGAACTTGCCGATGCCGCTCGCCAGTTGGTGCGCGGTCGCCGGGCGGTGTCCCGTCGCGGGTCGGTGGCCGGCCGCCCCTTGGTGACCCGTCGCCCGGCGCGTCTCCTCCGTGGGGTGGTGGTGCTCGCCGCAGTGGTTGCGCCAGGGGGTCCAGGGGCGGCAGCAGGCGTGGGAGGTCGTGTCGGGCTCGGCGATCCGGGCGCCGGACGGGCCGGTCACCTCGACCTCGCCGCCGTGACGCACCTGGCTCGCCTGCCAGTCGTGCAGGGTCTCGTACGCCGCGTGGTCCATGAAGGACCCGTCCAGTTCGACGACCACCCGAGCTCCTTGGGGTAGTTGGTGCAGGGCCCGGCTCAGCCGGGGGACGGCGAGGAAGGTCAACTGCCCGCGGATGCGCACCAGGTGGCGGCCGTCCCGCTCCTCGCGGGTGATGCGGGTCTTGGTGAGGCGGTGCATGGCGACGCCGGTGGCCACCGCGATCCCGAGCGCGACGCCTTCGAGGATCCCGACGAGGACGACTCCGCTGAGCGTCACGGCGTACACGAGGACCTCGCGGTGCCGGGTGACGCTGCGGATGTGGGTGATGCTGACCATCTGGATGCCGACGACCATGACGAGCGCGGCGAGCGCGGCCAGCGGGATCAGGTCGAGGACGGGCACGAGGAAGAGCGCGGCGAGCACGATCCACAGGCCGTGCAGCATCGTGGAGTTACGGCTCACGGCGCCCGCGGAGACGTTGGCGACGCTGCGCACCGCGACTCCGGCGACCGGGAGCCCGCCGAGGGCGCCCGAGACGACGTTCGCGGCGCCCTGGCCGGCCAGTTCGCGGTCGAGCCGGGACCGGGGCACGCCGTGGCCGTGGTCCGCGCGGGCGGCCACCAGCTTGTCCACGGCGACGGCCGAGAGCAGCGACTGCACGCTGGTGACCAGCGTGATGGTGAGGACGCCCGCCGCGATGCCGAGGACGGGGCCTTCCGGCAGCCCGGGCAGGGCGTGGCTGCTCCAGGACGGCAGGTCCACGCGCGGGACGGCGAGCCCGGCGAGCGCGGCGACGGCCGTCGCGGCGGCCACGGCGGCGAGGGCGGCCGGGACCTTCCGTAGCAGCCGTCCCGTACCGCCGGGCAGACGCGGCCACAGCAGGAGCAGGCCCACGGTGAGGGCGCTGATCACCAGCGCGGCCGGGTGCACATGGGCCAACTGGGCGGGCAGGCCGAGGGCGTTGTCCACGGCGGAGCTCTGCGGGGTGCCGCCGAGCACGATGTGGAGCTGCGCGAGGGCGATGGTCGCACCGATGCCGGCGAGCATGCCGTGCACGATCGCGGGGGAGACCGCGAGGGCGGAGCGGGCCACCCGTAGGGCGGACAGGCCGATCTGGGCGAGCCCGGCGAGGACGGTGATGGCGCAGGTGGTGCGCCAGCCGTAGCGCTGGATCAGTTCGGCGGTGACCACCGTGAGGCCCGCGGCAGGGCCGCTGACCTGGAGCGGCGACCCACCGAACCGGCCGGCGACGATGCCGCCGACGGCGGCGGCCACCAGGCCTGCCTGGAGCGGGGCTCCGGTGGCGAGCGCGATGCCGAGGGAGAGCGGCAGCGCGATCAGGAAGACGGCGATCGAGGCGGACACGTCGGCGCCGGCGATGCGGAAGCGGCGCGGGGGGCCGCCGTCCGGTGGGCTGTGCGGTCGCTGGTCGTGGGTACGGCGAAGGGGTGGGCAGAGAGTCATGTGTTCCCGTCTTCTCCGGGGCTGCGCGGTCGCGGCTCGTGCGGGACGAACGTGGGGGTCGCGGCCGTGGGTCACGGCGTGCAGTGGCGGGATGACCGGGCGGCGACGGTGACCATCGACCCGACGGCGACTATCAACGCTCGGTAAATGGATCGTAATGGAGA
This sequence comes from Streptomyces sp. NPDC058579, assembly GCF_042718575.1. Taxonomy (NCBI): domain Bacteria; kingdom Bacillati; phylum Actinomycetota; class Actinomycetes; order Kitasatosporales; family Streptomycetaceae; genus Streptomyces; species Streptomyces sp. NPDC058579. Next base: position 121,238 of record NZ_JBHXPI010000001.1, on the reverse strand, counting down.
GTAAAGACTGCGGCATTATTTTCGGGGCAAACAGGGCAATGATTCACCGGTTGGAGTGACAGTCGGTCACCGGTCCGCTTGTCGTTTCATCATTCCGGCTTCCGTGGTGCGACGTTGACGCCGCTCGCACCTGTACGGAACCGAGGAGAGGTGGGCGGATGCCAGCCGCCGGAAGAAGGACCACTGTCCGCACTGTCCGCAGGAGGGCACTCGGCGCCGGTGCCCTCGCCGTCGCCCTGATGACCGGCCTCGCCGGTTGCTCGGATCCCTCGGGGTCGGCGCCGAAGGAGAAGGGCGCCGCCGGGGCGAAGAAGCCCGCCCCTGCCGCCGCGCCGAACGCGCCGCGCCTGATCGGCGACGGCTCCACCGCCTTCACCGGCGCGCAGCCGCGCCAGCCCGTCTGGGAGAAGCTGAAGCCGGGGCAGCAGCCCCCGCAGTTCGTGGTGTTCTCCTGGGACGGCGCGGGCGAGGACAGCCAGAAGCTCTTCTCCCACTTCCGCGAGGTGGGCAAGAAGTACGACGCGACCATGACCTACTTCCTCAGTGGCGTGTACCTGCTGCCCGAGGACAAGCGCACGCTCTACGACCCGCCGGGCCACGCGGCCGGCCGCTCGGACATCGGCTTCAACGACACCGAGGGCATCCGCGCCACCGTCCGCGAGCTGCGCGGCGCCTGGCAGGAGGGCAACGAGGTCGGCACGCACTTCAACGGCCACTTCTGCGGGCCCGAGAGCGGTGTCGGCACCTGGTCGGTCGAGGACTGGAAGAGCGAGATCACGCAGGCCAAGTCCTTCGTGAAGAACTGGAAGACGAACTCCGGCCTGGCCACCGAGCAGCCGCTGCCGTTCGACTACGACAAGGAACTGGTCGGCGCCCGCACGCCCTGCCTGGAGGGCCGCGACAACTTCGTGAAGGCCGCGGCCGAGCTGGGCTTCCGCTACGACACCAGTGGCGTCAACGACCAGATCTGGCCGAAGAAGGACCACGGCCTGTGGGACCTGTCGATGCACCTGGTCCCGGTGCCCGGCCGCGCGTTCCAGACGCTCTCGATGGACTACAACTTCATGGTCAACCAGTCGGGCACCACGACTCAGGGCGACCCGTCCCAGCACAAGCACTGGGGCGACCAGATGCGGGACGGCCTGGTGCAGTCCTTCAACCGCTCGTACCACGGCAACCGGGCGCCGGTCGTGATCGGCAACCACTTCGAGTCCTGGAACGGCGGCACGTACATGCGCGCCATCGAGGAGACCATCGCCACGGTCTGCGTGCAGAAGGACGTGAAGTGCGTGTCCTTCCGGCAGCTCGCGGACTGGCTCGACGCCCAGGACCCGGCGGTGATCGAGAAGATGCGGACCCTGAAGGTCGGCGAGGCCCCGCAGGGCGGCTGGGCGACCTTCCTGGCCTCCCAGCCCTTGGCCCCTTCGAAGCCGCTGACCCCGCCGGCGAAGCCGCTGGCAGGGTCGGAGCCGCTGGCCGGGGCTGAGCCCTTGGCAGGTTCCGAGCCTCTGGCCGGGTCCGAGCCTCTGAGGAAGCCCGGACAGGACTGACCCGGCGGCCTCAGGGGCGCCGTCGCTCAGCTCGGCTGGGGGACGGCCAGTTCCTCGCCGAGTACGAAACCGGGGTCGATCTGCGCCGCCAGGTCGACCCCGGTCTTGGCGTTGCCCCAGCTCTCCGCGTTCCTCAGGTGGAAGTGGACCATCTGGCGCGTGTACCGCTCCCAGTCGCGATGGGCGTACGAGTCGTCCGCCGCGTTCTGGAGGGCCTGGAGCGCCATCCGGTTGTCCGCCTCCAGGAGTTCGAAGCGGGCCGGGCGGCCCTTCTCCATCGCGCGCACCCAGTCCGAGTGGCCCACCGTCACCAGCAGGTCGTCGCCCACCTCGGCGCGCAGGAAGTCCACGTCGTCCGGGCCCTGCACCTTGTTGCCGACGACCTTGAGCGCGACCCCGAAGTCCCGCGCGTACTCCTTGTACTGGCGGTAGACCGAGACCCCCTTGCGGGTCGGCTCGGCGACCAGGAACGTCATGTCGAAGCGGGTGAACATCCCCGAGGCGAAGGAGTCCGAGCCGGCGGTCATGTCGACGACCACGTACTCGTCGACGCCGTCGACCAGGTGGTTCAGGCACAGCTCCACCGCGCCCACCTTGGAGTGGTAGCAGGCCACTCCCAGGTCCGACTCGGTGAACGGGCCCGTCGCCATCAGCCGGATGTCGCCGTCGTCGAGGCGCACGGTCCGCGCGCAGGCCTCGTACACCGGGTTGTCCTCGCGCACCCGCAGCAGGCGGGAACCCTCACCGGGCGGAGTCGTCTTGATCATCGAGTCCGCCGAGGCGATCCGCGGGTTGTCGCCCCGCAGGTACTCCTTGATCATCGGCAACTGCGCGCCCATCGCGGGCAGCGCGGCCGCCTGGGCCTCGTCAAGCCCGAGCGCGGCCCCGAGATGCTGGTTGATGTCGGCGTCCACGGCGACAACGGCGGCTTCATTGGCGGCCAGATGGCGAATGAAGAGCGAGGACAGCGTGGTCTTGCCGCTGCCGCCCTTCCCTACGAAAGCGATCTTCATGTTCACGAAGCGTAGCGTCATGATTGCGTCGAGTGGTCAAGGTCCGTGAAGAAGACCACTCCAACGTGGGGCGGGCCGGGGTGGGAGCCACGGGCGCGTAGCCTCCCTACTTATGAGTACGCACGCCTCTGACCCCCTGGCCGCCCTCGGCTCCCTGCCGGGCGTCGCCGACTCGGTGGACTCCGTACGCAAGGCCGTCGACCGGGTCTACGGGCACCGCGTGATGCGGCGCCGCAGCAACGAGATCACCTCCGAGGCCGCCCTGCGCGGGGCGCGCGGCTCGGCGGCGCTGTCCGGTGCCGACTGGGCGCTCGAGGAGGTCCGCCGGCGCACCGACTTCGGTGGCGACACCGAGGCGCGGACGGTCGGCGCGGCCCTGCGGCTCGGCGCCGAGGCGGGCCAGCTGCTCTCCATCTGGCGCCAGTCCCCGCTGCGGGTGCTCGCCCGGCTGCACCTGGTCGCGGTCGGCGACGCGGCGGTCGGTGCGGGGGCGGCCGGGGCTTCCGGGGCGTCCGGCGGCGGGGCGGGGCTCGGGGTGGCCGACTCGGTCGGGCGGCCGCGGCAGCTCGGTGAGGCGGTCGACGAGCCGCTGATCGAGGCGCCGCTGCCGGATCCGGCGGAGGTCGCCGGGCGGCTCGACGGGCTCAGCGAGCTGATCATCGCGGGCGGTACGGCCCCGGCGCTGGTGACGGCGGCCGTCGTGCACGGCGAACTGCTCGCGCTGCGCCCCTTCACCTCGTACAACGGCCTCATCGCCCGGAACGCCGAGCGGATCGTGCTGATCGGCAGCGGGCTCGACCCCAAGGCGATCTGCCCGGCCGAGGTCGGACACGCGGAGCAGGGGCGGGCGGCGTACGTCGCCGCGTTCGAGGGGTACCTGTCGGGGACTCCGGAGGGCATGGCCGCCTGGATCGCCCACTGCGGACGGGCCGTGGAGCTGGGTGTCCGCGAGTCGACGGCGGTCTGCGAGGCGCTCCAGCGCGGAGCTGCCTGAGGCACGGCGCGGTCTGAGGTGGGGCGCCGTATGAGACGTTGCGGGGTCTGAAAAGCCCCCTGAACAGGGTTGCGGCGGTACCAGTCCTGGTACCGCCGCTGGCACGTCTGCCGAGTTACCAAGCGTCCTCGATATGTGCCCATCAGGCGGGGTTGCTTTGCCCTTCGCCTGGTGCGGCTGGCCCGTAATCGACGGGTCGACGTCGCGTGGGTGCTCAACTTCTGTGCGTGGTCCGTGGGGCCTTCTTGCTCAACAGGTGATCCTCTCGGATGTCCTAGGTCTCGCGGGCCTGATTCCTTTCTACTCCTGTCGAGTGGGAAGCGAAAGTCCTGGCTCCAGTTCTTTACTTTCGCCTCAAATTCGGGCAAAGCGATCGGCAAGGGCGGAGTGCCGCCGCCGGTTGGCGTACCAGACGAGACCGGCCGTCGCGGCGGCCGCGCCCACGGCCGCGACCGCGAGGAGTGCGGGGCGCGGCGGCATCCGGAATCCCGGCAGCCGCTGCTTGAGCCGTACCGGCTTCTCGAAGGAGAGGATCGGCCAGTCCCGGGCGGTCGCCTCGCGGCGGAGCGTCCGGTCGGGATTGACCGCGTAGGGGTGGCCCACGGACTCCAGCATCGGTACGTCGGTCGCCGAGTCGCTGTACGCGTAACAGCGTGAGAGGTCGTAGCCCTCCGACTCCGCGAGTTCCTGGATCGCCTCCGCCTTGGTGGGTCCATAGGCGTAGTACTCCACCTCTCCGGTGAAGCAGCCGTCGTCGCCGACGACCATCCGCGTGGCGACGACCCGGTCGGCGCCGAGCATCTCGCCGATCGGCTCGACCACCTCGGCGCCCGAGGTGGAGACGATCACGACGTCCCGGCCGGCGGCGTGGTGCTCCTCGATGAGGGACGCCGCCTCGTCGTAGATGATCGGGTCGATCAGCTCGTGCAGGGTCTCGGCGACGAGCTCCTTGACCTGCGCGACGTTCCATCCTTTGCAGAGCGCGGAAAGGTATTCGCGCATCCGCTCCATCTGATCGTGGTCGGCGCCGCCCACGAGGAAGACGAACTGGATGTAGGCCGTCCGCAGGACGGCGCGGCGGTTGATCAGTCCGCCTTGGTAGAAGGACTTGCTGAAGGTCAGCGTCGAGGACTTCGCAATGACCGTCTTGTCCAGGTCAAAGAAGGCAGCTGTGCGCGGCAACGAGTGGTTTTCCACGAGCCGAGCATAGGTGGCGGCCATTCGGCGTACGCTCGGGCGTGTGGGTTTGCCTGAGAAGGCTCTCGGGTACACCATGGAAGTCACGGATCGTTCGCGACCGTGCTAACCCGGTCCGGCTCCTCCCCCCCCGAGTCGGCCGGAGAGACGACCCCCGCTCTCCCCCCCGGCGGGGGTCGTCGCATGTCCGGACGCGTTTTCGTCCGCCGGATCCCCATCTCTCCCCCTCTCCGCGGCCGGGTGGCCGCGATGGCCTGATGCCCTCGTTTCGTCACTCAGCGTAGCGGCTGGGCTGCTCTCCGGACATCCCCGGTATGGGGCACGGGGATATTCACATCGGCTGGGTTATCCACAGTTTTTGAGCAAGATCCACACGATTTCCGGGATGGCGCCACGGTGATTCCGACCGCGAACTCCGCGGACGGAAGGAATCACCGATCTCGACCGTGCCACGGGCACGGACGGGATCGCATCGACAGGGGGCGTGTGCTGTGGCGGGAACCATGACTTTCGGAACGGCGGGGGCTTCGTCGGCGGCCCGGGCTTCGGGGGCTTCGGCGCGGGTGCGTAGGGCTTCCCGGGCTTCCTGGGCTTCGAGGGCGGCGGGGCCGCCGGGGCCGGCCGGGGGCGTTCGCGTGGCCGGGCCGCTGATCGTGACCGAGGACCTCGGGCTCCTCGACGATCTGCTGCGGCTCTGCGCCGCGGCGGGCGCAGAGCCCGAGGTGCACCACACGGTGCCGGAGCGCCGCGCGAGTTGGGCCGACGCCCCGCTCGTCCTGGTCGGCGACGACGCCGCGGCCCGCTGCCGTGGTGCGGCGCGCAGGCAGGGGGTGATCCTCGTGGGCCGGGACCCTGACGTTCCCGACGACCCCGAGGTGTGGCGGCGGGCGGTCGAGATCGGCGCCGATTGCGTGCTGCGGCTGCCGGACGCCGAGAGCTGGCTCGTCGACCGCATCGCCGACGCGGCCGAGGGCGCGGGCCGGCAGGCCCTGACCGTCGGAGTCATCGGCGGCCGCGGCGGAGCCGGGGCCTCCACCTTGGCCTGCGCGCTCGCGCTGGCCGCCGCCAGGACCGGGCGCCGCACCCTGCTCGTGGACGGCGACCCGCTCGGGGGCGGCCTCGACGTCCTGCTGGGCGGGGAGCGGGCCGAAGGGCGGCGGTGGCCCGATTTCGTCGCCTCCAAGGGGCGGGTCGGCGGCGGCGCCCTGGAGGAGTCGTTGCCCTCGGTGCGCGGGCTGCGGGTGCTCAGCTGGGACCGGGGCGACGCGGTCCTCGTTCCGGCCGAGGCCATGCGCGCGGTCCTTGCGGCGGCGCGCAGGAGGGGCGGGATCGTGGTGGTGGACCTGCCCCGCCGGATCGACGAGGCGGTGACCGAGGCGCTGGCTCAGCTGGACCTCGGACTCCTCGTCGTCCCGGGCGAGTTGCGGGCCGTCGCCGCGGCCCACCGGGTCGCCTCCCTCGCGGGCCAGGTCCTCGCCGACCTGCGGGCGGTGGTGCGCGGGCCGTACGCGCCCGGCATCGACGAGCAGTGGGTCGCGGACACCCTGGGGCTGCCGCTCGCCGGAGAACTCCCGCACGATCCAGGCCTCTTGGCCGCGCTCGACAGCGGGGCGCCGCCGGGCGGCGAGGCGCGCGGACCGCTCGGCCGCTTCTGCGGGGCGTTCTGGGACCGCGCTCTCACCTCGGAGGCCGTCTCATGACCACCACGACGCAGGCAGGCGGCGCGAGGCTCCTGGAGGCCGTACGGCAGCGGCTCGCCGAGAGCGGGGCCGAACCGACACCGGCGAGGGTCGCGGCGGCGCTGCGGGAGCAGGGCCGGCTGCTCGGGGACACGGAAGTCCTGGGCGCGGCCGAGGCGTTGCGCAGCGAACTGGTCGGCACCGGACCGCTGGAGCCGCTGCTCGCTGATCCCGACGTCACCGATGTGCTGGTCTCGGGCCCCGACTTGGTCTGGGTCGACCGGGGCGCCGGTCTCGAACTGACCGGGGTCCGTTTCCCGGACGCTCCGGCCGTACGCCGACTCGCGCAGCGGCTCGCGGCGGTCGCCGGTCGGCGCCTGGACGACGCCAGGCCCTGGGTGGACGCCCGGCTCCCGGACGGGACCCGGATGCACGCGGTGCTGCCGCCGGTGGCCGTCGGATCGACGTGCCTGTCGCTGCGGGTGGTGCGGCCCCGGGCCTTCTCCGTGGGGGAGTTGACCCGGGCGGGCACCGTCCCGCCCGGCGGGGAGCGGATCCTGCGCGCCCTGATCGAGGCCCGGGTCTCGTACCTGATCTCCGGAGGGACGGGCTCGGGCAAGACGACGCTCCTGTCCACGCTCCTCGGCCTGGTCGGCGAGCGGGAGCGGATCGTCCTCGCCGAGGACTCGGCCGAGCTGCGGCCCGACCATCCGCACGTGGTGCGCCTGGAGGCGCGGCCGGCGAACCAGGAGGGCGCGGGTCTGGTGACCCTGCGGGATCTGGTCCGGCAGGCGCTGCGGATGCGGCCGGACCGGCTGGTGGTCGGAGAGGTGCGCGGTGGTGAGGCAGTGGATCTGTTGGCGGCTTTGAACACGGGCCACGAGGGCGGTTCGGGGACGCTCCATGCCAATACGGCGGCGGACGTACCGGCCCGTCTCGAAGCCCTCGGGACGGCCGCAGGACTCGACCGGGCCGCGCTGCACAGCCAGTTGGGGGCGGGCCTCTCGGCGGTGCTGCATCTCGTACGGGACAGGGCGGGGCTCCGGCGGATCGCGGAGATCCACGTCCTGGAGCGGGACCGGGCGGGTCTTGTGGTGACCGTCCCCGCGCTGCGCTGGGGAGCGGCCGGGTTCGAGCGGGAGCGGGGCTGGGAGCGGCTGCGGTCGCTGATCGGGGGTGGCGCGTGACGGGGGACCAGTGGGCCATGGCCCAGGGCGCGGCGGTGCTGTGCGCCGGGGCCGCGCTGTGGCGGGTGGCCGAGCGGGAGCGGGGGCTGCGCAGGGCGCGCCTGGTGCTCGCGGGCGCCGGGGCGCCGGGCATGGCGGGGGACCACCGGGGGCCGTCGTGGCGGGCGGTCGGCGAGCGGTGGTGGGCCGCCGTCCGAGGGAGGCGCGCGTGGCTCTGTCTGCCCGTGGCGGCGGTGCTGGCGGTGCTCGGGGAGTCGCTGTTGCCCTTGGTGGCGGGCGCGCTGGCGGTGCCGCTGGTGGGGCGCCGGATGCGGGCGGTGGCGCTCCGCAGGGAGCGGGAGGCGCGGTCCGACGCGGTGGTGGGCCTGTGCGGCGCGGTCGCGGCCGAGCTGAGGGCGGGGCGGCAGCCCGCGTCGGCGCTGCTGTTCGCGGTCAGGGCGACCGGAGCGCTCGGGCCGAAGGAGGAGGCGGAGGTGCTCGCGGCGGCCCGGTTCGGCGGCGATGTGGCGCGGGCGCTGCGGAGGGCCGCGCGGCAGGACGGGGCGGACGGTCTCGCCGGCCTCGCGGCCTGCTGGCAGGTCGCCGTCGACGGCGGCGCGGGCCTTGCCGCCGGGCTCGACCGGCTGGAGGCCGCCCTGCGGGAACACCGGGACCAGCGGGAGCGGCTGCGGGCCCAACTGGCAGGCGCCTGGGCGACAGTGGCCGTCCTCGCGGTGCTCCCGGCCGTCGGGCTCGTGCTCGGTTCGGCGCTCGGCGCGCGCCCGCTGTACGTGCTGCTGCACACGCCGGTGGGGCTCGGGTGTCTGGCCGTCGGCACGGCCCTGGAGGCGGCCGGCCTGTGGTGGGCGGCCCGGATCGTCCGAGGAGGGGAGCGGGCGTGACCGGAGAGTTCATCCACAGCCTGGGGGTGACGGTCGCGGTGCTGGCGTCGCTCGCCTGGGCGGCCTGGACGGTGGCCGACCGGCGGCGCGAGCGGCGGACCCGGAAACGGATCGAGGCCCTGCTCGGCACCGGGCCGGCACGGGGGCGACGGTTCGCGAGCGGTTGCCCGTCCTGGCTGAGGACCTGGGCCACCCCGCTCGCGGCGGCGGCCCTCGGGTGGGCCCTCGTCGGTGGGGTGCCGGGGATCCTGGCGGGGATCGCGGCGGGCTTGGGCGTACGGCGGTGGAGCGCGCGCCGCGCCCCGGTGACCGGCGACGAGGACGAGGCCGTACGTCAGCTGCCGCTCGCGGCCGACCTGTTGGCGGCCTGCGCGTCCGCCGGGGCGGGGCCGGGCGAGGCGGCGGAGGCGGTGGGGCGCTCGCTGGGCGGACCGCTCGGCGAGCGGCTCACCCGGACGGCCGGGGAGCTGCGGCTCGGGGGCGAACCGGCCGACGTGTGGCGGAGGTTCGGCGCGATACCCGGCGCCGAGGCCCTGGCCCGCTGCCTGGAACGGGCCGGCTCCTCGGGGGCGCCCGCCGCCGAGGCCGTCGCACGACACGCGACCGACCTCCGCGCGGAGCGGGCCCGTAAGGCGGCGGCCCGGGCCCAGCGAGCCCAGGTCCTGATCACCGCGCCCGTGGGGCTCTGCTTCCTGCCCGCCTTCCTGGCGGTGGGAGTGGCCCCGGTGGTGATCGGCCTCGCGACCGGACTGCTGCGGAGCTGACCGGAACGACGACGAACCGAGAGACGAACACGAGGACCACACATGGGGGTTGGAATGACGAAGAAGCGACGGATGGGCGCCTGGTGGCGGGACCGGTGGGTCCGGCGGGCGGCCGCGCGGGGTGACGCGGGGATGACCACCTCGGAGTACGCGATGGGGACCATCGCGGCGGCCGGGTTCGCGACGATCCTGTACAAGATCGTGACCAGCGGTTCTGTCTCCGGAGCGCTGGAGTCCGTGATCGGGAAGGCGCTCGATGCGCCGTTCTGACGACCGGGGCGCCGTGACCGTGGAGGCGGCGGTGGCCCTGCCCGCGCTGGTGCTGTTCACCATGGCTCTGGTGTGGGCGCTGGCCGCAGCCGCGGCGCAGATCCAGTGCGTGGACGCGGCGCGGGCCGGGGCGCGGGCGGTGGCCAGGTCGGAGCCCGTGACCGGCGCCGAGGCCGCCGCCCGGGCGGCGGCGCCGGAGGGCGCGCGGGTCTCGGTCACCCGTTCGGGCGAGTTGTGGCGGGTGACCGTGGAGGCCCGGGCACCCGGGCCGGGCGGGCTGGGCCTGACGCTGCGCGCCGGCGCGGCGGCGCTCGCCGAGGACACGGTGGGGGTGACGGCGCCGTGAGCGGGACAGGAACGGCCACTGCCACTGCCTCGGCTACGTCCCCGTCCTCGGCCCCAGCCACGTCCCCGTCCGCGTCCCCAGCCCCAGCCCCGACCACGTCCGCGACCTCGGCCGTGGCGCGTGGCGCAGGGCGGGACCGGGGGATGGCGACGGTGTGGACGGCCTTCGCGGCCTGTGTCCTGTGCGTGGTGTTCGGTGCGGTCCTCGCGCTGGGGCAGGCGGTGGCGGCTCGGCACCGGGCGGGCGGGGCCGCCGACCTGGCCGCGCTCGCCGCCGCCGACCGGGCCCTGTGGGGCGAGGAGACCGCCTGCGCGGCGGCGGACCGGGTCGCCGCCGCGCAGGGGGCGGTCGTGGTGCGGTGCTCGGTGCGGGGCGACCTCGCGGACGTGACGGCGACGGTGCGCCTCGGGCCGTACGCGCCGGAGGTCAGGGCGCGGGCGGGGCCTCCTGGGGCGCTGCCGGGGCTTCCCGCAGCAGTTCCGTGAGCAGGCGCACGGCGCCGCGCTTGTGGAGCGGGTCGTTGCCGTTGCCGCACTTGGGCGACTGGATGCACGAGGGGCAGCCCGCCTCGCACTCGCAGGAGGCGATCGCCTCCCGGGTGGCCGTGAGCCAGGCGCGGGCGGTGTGGAAGGCCCGCTCGGCGAAGCCCGCGCCGCCCGGATGCCCGTCGTAGACGAAGACGGTGGGCAGCAGGGTGTCGGGGTGGAGCGGCACGGACACCCCGCCGATGTCCCAGCGGTCGCAGGTGGCGAAGAGCGGCAGCATGCCGATGGAGGCGTGCTCGGCGGCGTGCAGGGCCCCGCCGAGGATCTCCGGGTTGATCCGGGCGGCGTCGAGCTGGTCCTCGGTGACCGTCCACCACACGGCCCGGGTGCGCAGGGTGCGCGGTGGCAGGTCGAGCTTGGTCTCGCCGAGCACCTCGCCGGTGATCAGACGTCGGCGCAGGAAGGAGACGACCTGGTTGGTGACCTCGACGGAGCCGTAGCAGAGGCGGCCGGCGCCCCAGGGGATCTCGGTGTCGGTTTCGAGGACGGAGATGGAGGTGGTGTCGCGGGCGGTGGTGGAGTACGGCGGGGCGGCCTCCTCGACCAGGGCCACGGAGTCCTTCAGGTCGAGGGTCTTCACCAGGTACGTACGGCCTTGGTGGAGGTGGACGGCGCCCTCGTGGACGGCGGTGTGCGAGGCGGCCTCGTCGACCGTGCCGAGGAGGCGGCCGGTGGCGGCCTCCACGATCTGGACGGGGCTCCCGCCGCCGCCCCGGATGTCGGTGAGGTCGGCGGCCCGCTCGCGGCGGGTCCAGTACCAGCCGGCGGCGCGGCGGCGGAGCAGTCCGGCGGCCTCCAGCTGGGGCAGCAGCTCGGTGACGGCCGGGCCGAAGAGGGCCAGGTCGGCGTCGGTCAGCGGCAGCTCGGCGGCGGCGGCGCAGAGGTGCGGGGCGAGGACGTAGGGGTTGTCGGGGTCCAGGACGGTCGACTCGACGGGCTGCTGGAAGAGCGCCTCGGGGTGGTGGACCAGGAAGGTGTCCAGCGGGTCGTCCCGGGCGACCAGGATCGCCAGGGCGCCCTCGCCCGAGCGGCCGGCCCGGCCCGCCTGCTGCCACAGGGAGGCCCGGGTGCCCGGATAGCCGGCGATCAGCACGGCGTCCAGGCCCGAGACGTCCACGCCCAGCTCCAGGGCGGTCGTGGCCGCCAGGCCGAGGAGCTCGCCCGAGTGCAGGGCACGCTCCAGGGCCCGGCGCTCCTCGGGCAGGTAGCCGCCCCGGTAGGCGGCGACACGGCGGGCCAGGGAGCGGTCGACCTCGGCGAGCCGCTCCTGCGCGATCACCGCGATCAGCTCGGCGCCGCGCCGGGAGCGGACGAACGCGACCGAGCGGACGCCCTGGACGGTCAGGTCGGTCAGCAGGTCGGCGGTCTCGGCGGTGGCCGTGCGGCGTACCGGAGCGCCCTGCTCGCCGTGCAGCTCGGTCAGCGGCGGCTCCCAGAGGGCGAAGACCAGCTCGCCGCGCGGGGAGGCGTCGTCGGAGACCTCCGTGACGGGCAGGCCGGTGAGGCGCCCCGCGGCCTGGGCGGGCTCGGCGGAGGTGGCGGAGGCGAGGAGGAAGACGGGGTCGGCGCCGTACCGGGCGCAGACGCGGCGCAGCCGGCGCAGCACCTGGGCGACGTGGGAGCCGAAGACGCCGCGGTAGGTGTGGCACTCGTCGATCACGACGTAGCGCAGGGAGCGCAGGAAGGAGGCCCACCTGGGGTGGGAGGGGAGTATGCCCCGGTGCAGCATGTCGGGGTTGGTGAGGACGTAGTTCGCGTACTGGCGGACCCACTCGCGTTCCTCGACGGGGGTGTCGCCGTCGTAGACGGCAGGCCGGATCCGGTTGCCGAGCGGAGCCGCCAGCTCACGGACCGCGCGCCGCTGGTCGGCTGCGAGGGCCTTGGTGGGCGCCAGGTAGAGCGCGGTGGTCCCCCGGCCGTTGGCGGCCTCTGAGCCGTCCAGGAGGGTCGTGAGGACCGGGGCGAGGTAGGCCAGGGACTTGCCCGAGGCGGTGCCCGTCGCGATCACCACGGACTCGCCGTCCAGGGCGTGCTCGGCGGCCTCCGCCTGGTGGGCCCAGGGGTGCTCGATGCCCGCGGCCTGGATCGCGCTGATCACCTCCGGCCGGATGCGATGCGGCCAGACTGCATGGCGGCCCTCCCGGGCGGGCAAGTGCTCCGTATGAGTGATGCGCGCGGCCCGGCTCTCGCCCGACGAGAGCCGGTCGAGGACCATGCCGGGGGAGGGGCGGCTGCCCCTCTCCCCGGCTGGACGACTGGGGCGGTGATTCTTGGCCATCGGCACCGAGTGTGTCACTGGCGTGACGGACAATGTCCCAAGGCGTCGTGCATGGCTGCCGGTAAGTGATTGAATGCCATCGCGGCTGGCGATCCGTCCTCCCGACTCCGCCGGGGAGACTTGAGGGACGACCGCTCGATAGCAAGGTGCTGGAGGATCCGTGGACCTGTCCCTGTCGACTCGCAATGTGTCCGGCCCGAGTGGCGACCGTACGGTCGTCGAGGTCGGTGGCGAGATTGATGTATATACCGCGCCCAAGCTGCGCGAGCAGTTGGTCGAGTTGGTGAACGACGGCAGCTACCACCTGGTTGTCGACATGGAAGGCGTGGACTTCCTGGACTCGACCGGCCTCGGCGTGCTGGTGGGTGGCCTGAAGCGCGTGCGCGCGCACGAGGGCTCGTTGCGCCTGGTCTGCAACCAGGAGCGCATTCTCAAGATCTTCCGGATCACTGGTCTGACCAAGGTGTTCCCCATCCACACCACGGTCGACGAGGCCGTCAGCGCCACCGACTGACGGCCCGCAGAGGCCGGAAGAAGGAGTGGAGAACCGGGCAGGACACGCCCGGTCCTCCGAGTTGCCCGCCCAGACGTCTCCAGGGGGACCGCATGGCCACCGTTGAACTCCGCTTCAGCGCCCAGCCCGAGCACGTCCGCACGGCCCGCCTCGTGGCGGCCGCGGTGGCGCGCAGGGCCGGGGTGGACGAGGCGGTTCTCGACGAGGTCAGACTCGCCGTCGGCGAGGCGTGCTCCCGCGCGGTCGGACTGCACCGCAGCAACGACGTGACCACCCCCGTCCGGGTCGTGCTGACCGAGGAGGAGAAGACGTTCTCCATCGAGGTCGGCGACGAGGTGCCGGGCGCGGGTGTCGCGGCGGCCGACGCCGCCGGAGTGCCCGGCGCGCGGGACGATGCGCCGGCCGAGGAGTTCGACGACGCCGACGGCGAGGACGAGATGGGCCTCGCGGTGATCCGCGGGCTCGTCGACGACGTCGAGGTGCGGGCGGGCGAGGAGGGCGGCGTCATCAGGATGAGCTGGCCGACGAATCCGGCGGTCGTGCTTCCCTGACCCACTGACCCACCCCGAAGACCCACCCCGGAACGAAGATCGCGCCCGCCGCGAAGACCGCTCCGAAAGATCGCGAAAAGAGGCCCTGCCGAGCAGGGCCTCTTTTCATTTCTCTAGATCATCGATCATGTGTCAATGCTTTTGGCCCATTACCGCATATGGTGGAAGATCAAGGGCAATGGGGAATTCCATTTGCGGCGCCCTGTTTTGATCAGGTTCCGCTCCCTACAATCCGTCCATCTTGAGCTCGCAACGTCAAGGAGGACGAATGGCGGGGCTCTTCAACCCAGAACTGGCCGGACACCCCACTTCTCTCGCCGCAGCGGTACTCACGGACGAGAACCGTACGATCGTGATCGTCATCGCGGCCGTCGCACTCGCGGCCCTGCTCGTCGCCCAGGTGCTGACCCGTCAGGTGCTGGCCGCCGGTGAGGGCACCGACAAGATGAAGGAGATCGCGGCCGCCGTACAGGAAGGTGCCAACGCCTATCTCGCCCGGCAGTTGCGCACCCTCGGGATCTTCGCCGTCGTCGTGTTCTTCCTGCTGATGCTGCTGCCCGCCGACAACTGGTCCCAGCGCGCCGGACGTTCCCTGTTCTTCCTGGTGGGCGCGCTTTTCTCGGCGGCCACCGGATACATCGGCATGCGACTTGCCGTACGGGCGAATGTACGAGTGGCCGCGGCCGCTCGAGAGGCGACCCCGGCGCCCGGCGAACCGGAAAAGGATCTTACGACCGTCGCGCACAAGGCGATGAAGATCGCTTTCCGTACCGGCGGAGTCGTCGGAATGTTCACCGTGGGCCTCGGCCTGCTCGGTGCCTCCTGCGTCGTCCTCGTCTACGCGGCCGACGCGCCCAAGGTGCTTGAGGGATTCGGCCTGGGAGCGGCCCTCATCGCCATGTTCATGCGTGTCGGCGGCGGCATCTTCACCAAGGCCGCCGACGTCGGCGCCGACCTCGTCGGCAAGGTCGAGCAGGGCATCCCCGAGGACGACCCGCGCAACGCCGCGACCATCGCCGACAACGTGGGCGACAACGTCGGCGACTGCGCGGGCATGGCCGCCGACCTCTTCGAGTCGTACGCCGTCACGCTCGTCGCCGCCCTCATCCTGGGCAAGGCGGCCTTCGGCGACCTCGGCCTCGCCTTTCCGCTGATCGTCCCGGCGATCGGCGTGGTCACCGCGATGATCGGCATCTTCGCGGTCGCCCCGCGGCGCTCCGACCGCAGCGGAATGTCCGCCATCAACCGCGGCTTCTTCATCTCCGCCGTCATCTCCCTCGCCCTGGTCGCGATCGCCGTCTTCGCCTACCTGCCGTCCTCCTACGCCGACCTCAAGGGCGTCACCGAGCCCGGGATCAGCGAACACCCCGGCGACCCCCGGATCCTCGCCCTGGTCGCCGTCGCCATCGGCATCGTCCTGGCCGCCCTGATCCAGCAGCTCACCGGCTACTTCACGGAGACGACCCGGCGCCCGGTCAAGGACATCGGCAAGTCCTCGCTCACCGGCCCCGCCACCGTCGTCCTCGCCGGCATCTCCATCGGCCTGGAGTCCGCCGTGTACACGGCCCTCCTCATCGGCCTCGGCGTCTACGGCGCGTTCCTGCTCGGCGGTACGTCGATCATGCTGGCGCTGTTCGCGGTCGCCCTGGCCGGCACCGGGCTGCTCACCACGGTCGGTGTCATCGTCGCCATGGACACCTTCGGCCCGGTCTCCGACAACGCGCAGGGCATCGCCGAGATGTCCGGCGACGTCACGGGCGCGGGCGCGCAGGTCCTCACCGACCTCGACGCCGTCGGCAACACCACCAAGGCCATCACCAAGGGCATCGCCATCGCCACCGCCGTCCTGGCGGCGGCCGCGCTGTTCGGCTCGTACCGCGACGCCATCGCCACGGCGGTCGCCGACGTCGGGGCGCAGGCCTCCGGGATGACCCTCTCCATGGACATCTCGCAGCCGAACAACCTCTTCGGGATGGTCCTCGGCGCCGCGGTCGTCTTCCTCTTCTCGGGGCTCGCGATCAACGCGGTGTCGCGCTCGGCGGGCGCGGTGGTCTACGAGGTGCGGCGGCAGTTCCGCGAGCACCCCGGGATCATGGACTACACCGAGAAGCCCGAGTACGGGCGCGTGGTCGACATCTGCACCAAGGACGCGCTGCGCGAACTCGCCACGCCCGGGCTGCTCGCCGTGATGGCGCCGATCGCGGTCGGCTTCACGCTCGGCGTCGGCGCGCTCGGCTCGTACCTCGCCGGCGCCATCGCGACCGGCACCCTGATGGCCGTCTTCCTCGCCAACTCCGGTGGCGCCTGGGACAACGCCAAGAAGC
Source organism: Streptomyces sp. NPDC058579 (assembly GCF_042718575.1). Lineage (NCBI taxonomy): Bacteria > Bacillati > Actinomycetota > Actinomycetes > Kitasatosporales > Streptomycetaceae > Streptomyces > Streptomyces sp. NPDC058579. The sequence goes on along the minus strand of NZ_JBHXPI010000001.1, from coordinate 105,145 downwards.
TCGTCGAGGACGGTCACCACGGCGGCAAGGGCAGCGAGGCGCATGCCGCCACCGTCATCGGCGACACCGTCGGCGACCCGTTCAAGGACACCGCGGGACCGGCCATCAACCCGCTGCTCAAGGTGATGAACCTGGTCGCCCTGCTGATCGCGCCCGCCGTGGTGCAGTTCAGCTACGGCGACGACGCGAGCGGCGGACTGCGGGCCCTGGTCGCGATCTTCGCGATCGTCGTCATCGTCGTCGCGGTCTACGTCTCCAAGCGGCGCTCCGTGGTCGTCGGGGACGACGAGAGCGACGACGTGGGTGACGAAGGCAACGCCGCGCGGCGCTCGGCGGCTACGCCGGATGCTCCGGTGATTTCGTAATACCAGGTCAGAAGGCAGGCGGGCAGCACGTTCTGACGTGCTGTCCGCCTGTCTCGCGTTCCGCGTGAGGTGTGTCTCCCATAGTGCAATCGGCTGCAATATGGGATGAATCCGTCGCCTGAAAGGTGGAAGCCGCCCGCTCGGCGTGTATGTTCCGGGGCCGAGAGCCTTGGAAGGGACCGATCCGTGAACAAGAAGCTTGCTGTCGCGCTGTCAGGCGCCGCTGTACTGGTGCTCACGCTGTCCGGCTGCAGCGACGACGGCGACAAGGTGAACGACTGGGCCAAGACGGTCTGCGACCAGGCGAAGCCCCAGATCCAGAAGCGGGCCGACGCCCAGCAGCTGATCATCTCGACGGCCGCGGACGGCAAGCCGGCCGACATCCAGGCCGCCGATTCGAAGGCCTTCCAGGACATCGCCAACGCGGACCGTGCCCTCGCCAAGTCCATCGAGGGCGCTGGGGTACCGCCCGTCGACAACGGCGAGAAGCTCCAGCAGGACGCCGTCAAGGAGCTCAACGCCACGGCGGTGGCCTACGAGGGGCTGAAGAAGCAGGTCGACGCGCTCGACCCGAGCAACCAGCAGAAGTTCGCGGACGGCCTTCAGGACGTCGCCGACGGCCTGAAGAAGATCGAGAAGATGGACCAGGACGCGCTGGCCAAGCTCCAGTCCGGCGAGCTGGGTACGGCCATGGCGAAGCAGCCGGGCTGCCAGAAGGCCACCCCCTCGCCCGCCGCGACCTCCCCGAAGGCGGGCTCCACGCCGTCCGGCGCGGCCTCCGTCAAGCCCTCCGGCTCCGCGAGCAAGAGCTCGGAGTAGCAGCGGCGTACGAAGGCCCCGGGACGAGCCGGCCTCGCCCGGGGCCTTCGCGCGCGCTGGCCCTTCGCGCGTGCCCGGAGCCTTCGCGCTTGCCCAGGGCCTTCGTACGACCCCACGCGCGCGTGGGGCTGACGCGGCAATGTCCGTGGGGGACGCCACAATGGTGGGGTGAGTACGACCAGCCTGACCTCCCGCCTCCCCGTCCCCGCGCGTGCCGCGCGGCTCCGCGAGGCTCTGCTCGCCGCCGACTTCACCGCCGACGGCCTGCTCGAACTGCTCGGCGCCCCCGCGTACGCCGCGCTCGCCCGCAGCGAGACCGTGCCCGCGCTGCGCGCCACCCGGGGGGACTCCGCGCTGGAGACCCTCGTACGGCTCTTCCTGCTCCAGCAGCCCGTCTCCCGCGCCCGCGCCGCCGCCGCGCTGCCGCTGGAGGAGTGCCTGGAGGACGGCTGGCTGACCCCGTTCGGTGAGGACGGCGAGGCGGACGGTGAGGTCGGCGCGAGCGTCGACGTCAGGCCGTACGGCGGGCCCGACGGGCAGGACTGGTTCATCGTCTCCGACCTGGGCTGCGCGGTCGGCGGAGCCGGCGGCATCGGCAGCAAGGACGAAGGCGTCGTCCTCGGCGTCGGCGGCGCCTCCACCACCCTGGCCGGCATCACCGTCCGTACGCCCGTGTCCTCCGCGCTCGACCTCGGCACCGGTTCCGGCATCCAGGCCCTGCACGCCGCCCAGCACGCCACGCTGGTCACCGCGACCGACCTGAACCCGCGCGCCCTGGACTTCACCCGCCTCACCCTCGCGCTCTCCGGGGCCCGCGAGGCCGAGCTGCTGCAGGGCTCGCTCTTCGAGCCGGTCGACGGGGACACGTACGACCTGATCGTCTCGAACCCGCCGTTCGTCATCTCCCCCGGCGCCCGGCTCACCTACCGCGACGGCGGGATGGGCGGCGACGACCTCTGCCGCACGCTCGTCCAGGAGGCCGGGGAGCGGCTCAACGACGGCGGATACGCCCAGTTCCTCGCCAACTGGCAGCACGTCGAGGGCGAGGAGTGGCAGGAGCGGCTGCGCTCCTGGGTGCCGCGCGGCTGCGACGCCTGGATCGTGCAGCGCGAGGTCCAGGACGTCACCCAGTACGCCGAGCTGTGGCTGCGGGACAGCGGCGACCACCGTGCGGACCCGGCGGAGTACACGCGGCGGTACGGGGCCTGGCTGGACGAGTTCGAGGCCCGGAAGACCAAGGCCGTCGGCTTCGGCTGGATCACCCTGCGGAAGAACGCGGCGGTGGCCTCCGGCGCGGTCGAGCCGTCGATCGTGGTCGAGGAGTGGCCGCACCCCGTCGAGCAGCCGCTCGGCGACACCGTGGTCGCCCACTTCGAGCGCCAGGACTACCTGCGCTCGCGCGACGACGCGGCCCTGCTCGCCGACCGCTTCATCCTCGCGTCCGAGGTCGTGCAGGAGCAGGTCGGGCTGCCGGGCGCCGAGGACCCGGAGCACGTGGTGCTGCGGCAGAACCGGGGCATGCGGCGGGCGACCAAGGTGGACCACGTGGGGGCCGGTTTCGCGGGCGTCTGCGACGGGACGCTCAGCGCGGGCCGGATCCTGGACGCGATCGGCCAGCTGATGGGCGAGGACCCGGTGCTGCTGAGGGACCGTACGCCGCAGGCCATCCGGCTCCTGGTGGAGGAGGGCTTCCTGCTCCCGTCGAGCTGAGCCCCACGGATCCCGTCGAGCTGAGGCCGTCCGTCCGAATCGTGACCCGCGACACGCCCCGCCCCGCCGCGATGTGACGGACGTGGCAGCCGGGGATGGGGGCACTACCGGCCATATTCGTGAACCCGTAGGGGACCGTCCGCGTCGTTCACCCGGAATTCGCACCGGAGACGCCGGGAGGTGCCAGCCTCGGCCTCCAGGGACCACCGGGCGCCACCAGGGCCTGTGAAGGGAACGGGGTACGGGCATGGAGAGCGGGCCTGCGATCTTCGCCGGAACGGCGTTCGCGCTGTTCGGAGCCGCGCTGCTGCTGTGGACGGGGGTGCGCGTGGCGCACGGGGAGCCCGTCGCGCAGGGGGTCGCCACGCGGGTCGCCGCCACGCTCACGACGATCTTCGGAATGGTCTTCCTGCTCCTCGGCGTGTGGTGCTTCGGCCGGGTGTGACGAGGTCGTTCCGCTTGGTCACGCCTCACCGGACCTGGAGTCCGGGCGGCAGGAATGCCAGAAGTCGGGTTACCGTTCGAGTGGCCGTTGCGGGCTTTCGCCGTTTGACACGGGGGCGGGTTGTACCGTCACACTCCGCAGCGATGGCAGCGTCACCATGCGTGCCGCCGCCGTGCGTGCCGGCGGAATGCCGGTGCTGTACGTGCCACCGAGCGTCGACCGGAGAGAAGAGCGAAGTTGTCCCCGACCAGCGAGACCGCACAGGGCGGCCGCCGACTCGTCATCGTCGAGTCGCCTGCCAAGGCGAAGACGATCAAGGGCTACCTCGGCCCCGGCTACGTCGTCGAGGCGAGCGTCGGGCACATCCGCGACCTCCCGAGCGGCGCCGCCGAGGTGCCGGAGAAGTACACCGGCGAGGTGCGCCGCCTCGGCGTCGACGTCGAGCACGACTTCCAGCCCATCTATGTCGTCAACGCCGACAAGAAGGCGCAGGTCAGGAAGCTCAAGGAGCAGCTGGCCACGGTCGACGAGCTCTTCCTCGCCACCGATGAGGACCGCGAGGGCGAGGCCATCGCGTGGCACCTCCTCGAGGTCCTGAAGCCCAAGGTCCCGGTCCACCGGATGGTCTTCCACGAGATCACCAAGGACGCGATCCAGGAGGCCGTCCGCAACCCGCGCGAGCTGAACAAGCGCATGGTGGACGCCCAGGAGACCCGCCGCATCCTCGACCGGCTGTACGGCTACGAGGTCTCGCCGGTCCTGTGGAAGAAGGTCATGCGCGGCCTCTCCGCCGGCCGCGTCCAGTCCGTCGCCACCCGCCTCGTCGTCGAGCGTGAGCGCGAGCGCATCGCCTTCCGCTCCGCCGAGTACTGGGACCTCACCGGCACCTTCTCCACCGGCCGCGCCGGTGACCCCTCCGACCCGTCGTCGCTGGTCGCCCGCCTGAACACGGTCGACGGGGCGCGCGTCGCCCAGGGCCGCGACTTCGGCGCCGACGGTCAGCTGAAGAGCGCGAACGTGCTCCACCTCGACGAGGAGAAGGCGCGGGCGCTCGCCGCCTCGCTCACCGACACCTCGTTCGGCGTCCGGTCGGTCGAGTCGAAGCCGTACCGCCGCTCCCCGTACGCCCCGTTCCGGACGACGACCCTCCAGCAGGAGGCGAGCCGGAAGCTGGGCTTCGGCGCGAAGGCGACCATGCAGGTCGCGCAGAAGCTGTACGAGAACGGCTTCATCACGTACATGCGTACGGACTCCACGGTCCTCTCCGACACCGCCGTCTCGGCGGCCCGCGCGCAGGTCACGCAGCTGTACGGCGCCGACTACCTGCCGGAGAAGCCCCGCGTCTACGCGGGCAAGGTCAAGAACGCGCAGGAGGCGCACGAGGCGATTCGCCCTTCGGGTGATCGTTTCCGCACCCCGGCGGAGACCGGCCTGACCGGCGACCAGTTCCGGCTCTACGAGCTGATCTGGAAGCGGACCGTCGCCTCCCAGATGAAGGACGCGACCGGTAACTCGGTGACCGTGAAGATCGGCGGCCGTGCCGCCGACGGCCGGGACGTCGAGTTCAGCGCGTCCGGCAAGACGATCACCTTCCACGGCTTCATGAAGGCGTACGTGGAGGGGGCCGACGACCCGAACGCCGAGCTGGACGACCGCGAGCGCCGACTGCCGCAGGTCGCCGAGGGCGACGCGCTCTCCGCCGAGGAGATCACGGTCGACGGCCACGCGACCAAGCCGCCGGCCCGCTACACCGAGGCCAGCCTGGTCAAGGAGCTGGAAGAGCGCGAGATCGGCCGCCCGTCGACGTACGCGTCGATCATCGGCACGATCCTGGACCGCGGCTACGTCTTCAAGAAGGGGACGGCGCTCGTGCCGTCGTTCCTCTCCTTCGCCGTGGTCAACCTGCTCGAGAAGCACTTCGGCCGGCTCGTCGACTACTCCTTCACCGCCAAGATGGAGGACGACCTCGACCGCATCGCCCGGGGCGAGGCCCAGGCCGTGCCGTGGCTGAAGCGCTTCTACTTCGGCGAGGGCGCGGGCGCCGCCACGGGCGCTGCGGCGGACGCCGGGAACGGCGACGGCGACCACCTCGGCGGTCTGAAGGAGCTGGTGACCGACCTCGGCGCGATCGACGCCCGGGAGATCTCCTCCTTCCCGGTCGGCGACGGCATCATGCTGCGCGTCGGGCGCTACGGCCCGTACGTCGAGCGGGGCGAGAAGGACACCGAGGGCCACCAGCGGGCCGACGTGCCCGAGGACCTCCCGCCCGACGAGCTGACGGTCGCCCACGCCGAGGAGCTGCTCGCCAAGCCGAGCGGCGACTTCGAGCTGGGCGCCGACCCGGTCAGCGGCAACCAGATCGTCGCGAAGGACGGCCGCTACGGCCCGTACGTCACCGAGATCCTGCCCGAGGACACCCCGAAGACCGGCAAGAACGCGGTGAAGCCGCGGACCGCCTCGCTCTTCAAGTCCATGGCGCTGGACACGGTGACGCTTGAGGACGCGCTCAAGCTGATGTCCCTGCCGCGCGTGGTCGGCGCGGACGCCGAGGGCGTCGAGATCACCGCCCAGAACGGCCGCTACGGCCCGTACCTGAAGAAGGGCACGGACTCGCGCTCGCTCACGGACGAGGAGCAGCTCTTCACGATCACGCTGGAGGAGGCGCTCGCGATCTACGCGCAGCCCAAGCAGCGTGGCCGGGCGGCCGCGAAGCCGCCGCTGAAGGAGCTGGGCACCGACCCGGTCAGCGAGCAGCCCGTGGTCGTCAAGGACGGCCGCTTCGGCCCGTACGTGACGGACGGCGAGACCAACGCGACCCTGCGGACCGGGGACAGCGTCGAGGACATCACTCCGGAACGCGGCTACGAGCTGCTCGCCGAGAAGCGGGCCAAGGCGCCGGCGAAGAAGACGGCCAAGAAGGCGCCCGCGAAGAAGACGGCCGCCAAGAAGGCCGCTCCGGCGAAGAAGACGGCGGCCAAGAAGACGGCCGCCAAGAAGACGACGACGGCCGCGAAGACGACCGCGGCGAAGAAGACGACCGCGGCCGCGAAGAAGACGGCCGCGAAGTCGGAGTAAAGACGGCTGCGAAAGCGGAACCCCGCGCTCTGCGACGGGGTCTTGTAAGGGGCGGGGGCAAGTGACCCCCGCCCCTTACACGTTTCCCCGCCTCCCGACGTTTGTTCGGATGGAGGCCACGGGGAGTCAGAGGGTCCGGATAGGGTGGACGGATGACGCGAGCAGAGCAGCCAGACTCCGACGTCGCGCTTGTCGCAGACTCCAGGGAGCGTGCCGTACGGGCGCTGTTGCGCCATCAGCCCCTGCGAAGGTTGTGGAGCGCCCAGTTCGTCGGCGGGACGGGAGACGCGCTCGCCGTGCTCGTCCTGGTGCTCCTCGGGCTCCAGGCCGCCGTCTCCGAGCAGGCATTCGGGGGCGGGTACCGGGGCGCGGCGCTCGCCGTCGCCGCCGTGATCGGCGCCCGGCTGCTGGCCTCGGTGCTCTTCGGGGCCGTCCTGCTCGGCCCGCTCACCCAGCTGACCGGGCCGAACGGACCCTTCGACCGGCGCTGGACGATGATCGGGGCGGACGCCCTGCGGATCGCGCTGCTCGTGATCGCGCCCCTGTGGATCGACTGGACCCCGGACAAGGCCCTCGGGTTCCTGCTCGGCACCGTCTTCGTCGTGGGCGCCGCCGAACGGCTGTGGACCGTCGCCCGTGAGGGCGCGGCCCCCGCGCTGCTGCCCGCGCCGCCGCTGGAGGGCGCCGCCGTGCGCCCGCTGCCGGACCACCTCGACGCGCTGCGCCGACTGTCGCTGCGCACGGGCTTCCTGGCCGTACCGGCCGCGGCCGCCGTGCTCCTCGCCGCCACCCTGGCGAGCAACCTGCTGGGCGCCGGCATCGACTGGTTCACGCTGCACCAGGCCGCCCTCGGCTCGTACGTCGCCGCCGGTCTCTTCGCCGCCTCCGTCTCGGTCCTGTACTTCGTCGAGCTGCCCGGCGGGCAGACCCCGAGGCCGCGTTCGCCGCTGGAGGGCCTGCGCCTCGCCGGCGCCGAGAAGGGCCGCACGGGCGCGGTCGGACTGCTCGTGATCGCCTGCGCCACGGTCGCCGGTGCCGTCGCCGCAGCAGCGGCCGTCGCCGTCCTGCACGCGTACGACCTGGGCGGTGGCCCGGTCACGTACGCGCTGCTCATCCTCGCGCTGAGCGGTGCCACCGCCGTCGGCATCCGCACGGCCGGTTCCGTGCTCACCGTGCTCTCCCGCCGTCGGCTCCTCGCTCTCGCGATCGCCCTCACCGGCATCGCGCTGCTCGCGATGGGCCTCGTGCCGGACACGGCCACGGTGCTGCTCCTCTCCGTACTCGCCGGGTACGCGGCCGGGGTCGCCGCCAACACCGGCCACACCCTCATCGACCAGGAGACCGAGGAGGCCCGGCGCCCCAAGGTCACCGAGCACCTGCAGGCCGTCGTCCGGGTCGCCATGGCCGCCGGGGCACTTGCCGCGCCGCTGCTCGCCGCCGCGATCGGCCCGCACCGGCTCGCCTCTGGCAGCTTCGTCTTCGCCCACGGCGGCGCCGCGTTCACGCTGATGCTGGTCGGCGCGCTGCTGCTGCCCGTCGCGGCCCTCGTCCTCGCCAAGACCGACGACCGGGCCGGCGTACCGCTGCGCCGCGACCTGCGCGACGCGCTGCGCGGCGCCGACCCGGTGCAGGCGCCCGCGCCGACCGGCTTCTTCATCGCCCTGGAGGGCGGCGACGGCGCCGGCAAGTCCACCCAGGCCGAGGCGCTCGCCGAGTGGATCCGCGCCAAGGGCCACGAGGTCGTCGTCACCCGCGAACCGGGCGCCACCCCGATCGGCAAGCGGCTGCGCTCGATCCTGCTCGACGTCTCCAGCGCCGGGCTCTCCAACCGCGCCGAGGCGCTGCTGTACGCCGCCGACCGCGCCGAGCACGTCGACTCGCTGGTCAAGCCCGCCCTGGAGCGGGGCGCGATCGTCATCTCCGACCGGTACATCGACTCGTCCGTCGCCTACCAGGGCGCCGGCCGTGACCTGTCGCCGACCGAGATCGCCCGGATCAACCGCTGGGCCACCGGCGGGCTCGTCCCGCACCTGACCGTGCTCCTCGACGTCTCGCCCGAGACCGCGCGGGAACGGTTCACCGAGGCCCCGGACCGTCTCGAGTCCGAGCCGCCGGAGTTCCACGCGCGCGTGCGGGCCGGTTTCCTCGCGCTCGCCGCCGGTGACCCCGGCCGCTACCTCGTCGTCGACGCCGGCCAGGAGCCGGAGGCCGTCACCACCGTCGTACGCCACCGGCTCGACCGGATGCTGCCGCTGTCCGAGGCCGAGGTGAAGGCCCAGGAGGAGGCGCGGCGCAAGGCCGAGGAGGAGGCCAGGCGCAAGGCGGAGGAAGAGGCCGCGCGCAAGGCCGAGGAGGAGCGGCTCGAGCGCGAGCGCCAGGCGCAGCTCGCCAAGCTCCGTGCCGAGGAGGAGGAGCGCAAGCGCCAGGAGGAGGAAGAGGCGCGGCGCCGCGAGGCCGAGCGCCAGGCCGAGGAGGCCCGCCGCCGCGCGGAGGAGGCCCGAGTGGCCGCCGAGGAGGAGCGCAAGCGGCGCGAGGCCGAGGAGAAGGTCCGCCGCGAGGAGGAAGAACGCCGCCGCAAGGAGGCCGAGGAAGAGGCCCGGCTGCGCGCGGAGGCGGAGGAACGTCGCCTGGAGAAGCAGCGCAAGGCCGAGGAGGCCCTGCTGCGCGCCGAGGAGGCCCGCCGCCTGGCCGAGGCGGCCGCCGCGAAGGCGGCGGAGGAGACCGCGAGGAAGGCCGCGGCGGAGGCTGCGGCCGAGGCGGAACGAGCGGCTGAGGCGGCGCGCGCCGCGGAGACGGCCAAGGCTGCGGAGGCGGCGCGGAAGGCCGAGGCGGAGAAGGCGGCTGCGGCGGCCAAGGCTGCGGAAGCGGCCAAGGCCGCGGAGGCTGCGAGGGCTGCTGAGGCGGAGAAGGCGGCGGAGGCCGCTGCGGCGGCGAAGGCTGCCGACGCCAGGAAGGCGACGGAGTCGGCGAACGAGATCACGGTCGCGACGCCGGTCGTGCGTCCGGACGCTCCCCGGCCCGACGACGTGACGCAGACCGTGCCGGTCGTGTCGCCGAACGAGATCACCGTCCCCACGCCGGTCGTGCGCCCGGACGCTCCCCGCCCCGAGGAGCAGACGACCGTTCTCCGTCCCGTGAGGGACGCGGAAGAGACGACGGTCCTCCGCCCGGTGCGGGACGCGGAAGAGACGACGGTTCTGCCGCAGGTGCGGGCCGTCGACGAGACGGCGGTTCTGCCTCCCGTACGGGACGCGGATCCGGCCGACCGGGTTCCGCAGGGGATCTTCCGCGACGAGCCGACCGGGTCGAACAAGCCGACTGGATCGAACGAGCAGACCAGTTCGAACGAGCAGGCCGATTCGAACGACCGGACGCGCGAGCTGCCGCAGCTCGACGAGCAGGGCCGCCCGAAGCGCCGCTCCGACTGGGCGGAGGAGACCCCGCTCGACGACCTCCCCTCCCTGGCGGACGAGCTGCTCGGCCCGCACGACGAGGAGAACGACGGCCGCCGCAGGGGCCGCGGCCGCTGACGCCGACGCAGGGAACCCTCGGCCGCCCGTCGTTGTCCGGCGGGCGGCCGAGAGTGTCAGTGGGGTGCCCCACAATGGAGGACGTACCTGGGCAGGACGTACCTGGGGCGTACCTGAGGAGGGCACATGACCGTATGGGACGACCTCGTCGGGCAGACGCGGGTGGAGGAGCAGTTGGCCGCCGCCGCGCGGGACGCCGACGCGTTCGTGACGGCCCATGCCACCGGTGCGCCCGTGCCCGGGGCGTCCAAGATGACCCACGCCTGGCTCTTCACCGGCCCCCCGGGGTCCGGGCGGGCGACGGCGGCGCGGGCCTTCGCGGCCGCGCTGCAGTGTGTGAGCCCGGACCGGGCGCTCGGCGGGGCGCCGGGGTGCGGGTTCTGCGACGGCTGCCACACCGCGCTGGTGGGGACCCACGCCGATGTGGAGGTCATCCGTACGGACCTGCTCTCCATCGGTGTGAAGGAGACCCGTGAGCTGGTCCGGCGCGCCCAGCTCTCCCCGGCGGTCGGCCGCTGGCAGGTGATCGTCCTCGAGGACGCCGACCGGCTCACCGAGGGCGCGGGGAACGTGCTCCTGAAGGCGGTCGAGGAGCCCGCGCCGCGCACGGTCTGGCTGCTCTGCGCGCCCTCCCTGGAGGACGTGCTACCCACGATCCGCTCGCGCTGCCGCCACCTGACCCTGCGGACGCCTCCGGTGGACGCGGTGGCGGATGTGCTCGTACGACGGGACGGCATCGATCCCCAGGTCGCCGCGGCCGCCGCCCGCGCCACCCAGGGCCACATCGACCGCGCCCGCCGCCTGGCCACCGACGAGCGCGCCCGGGCCCGCCGGGCCGTGGTCCTCAAGCTGCCGCAGCGGGTCGGCGACATCGGGGGCTGCCTCAAGGCGGCCCAGGAGATGGTCGACGCGGCGGGCGAGGACGCGAAGCAGGTCGCCGAGGAGATCGACGTCAAGGAGACCGAGGAGATGAAGGCCGCGCTCGGCGGCGGCCAGGGCGGGCGGATGCCGCGCGGCACGGCCGGCGCGATGAAGGAGCTGGAGGAGCGCCAGAAGCGGCGCAAGACGCGTACGCAGCGCGACAGCCTGGACCTCGCGCTCACCGACCTCACCGGTTTCTACCGCGATGTGCTCACGCTGCAGCTCCGTACGCGTACGCCGATAGCCAATGAGGACGTCCGGGACGCGGTGGAGCGGATCGCCCGGGACACGGCGCCCGAGCGGACCCTGCGCCGGATCGAGGCGGTCCTCGCCTGCCGCGAGGCGCTGGACAGGAACGTGGCCCCGCTGCTCGCGGTGGAGGCGATGACGATGGCGCTGCGCGACTGAGTCCGCACCTGGGACGATTGGACACGCTCCGTACTCGTACGGATACCCTCCGGGCATGGACTCCAGGCGTTTGCTCCGTACGTCCGCGACGGCCGTCGTCGCCGCCGGACTGATCCTCTCCGGCTGTACGGGCGGCAGTGACGCCGCCGCCCCCGCGGGCGCGCTGGCGTCGTCGTCGCGGACCGCGCCCGCCACGCCCGACCCGGCCCTGCGGAGCTTCTACGCGCAGAAGCTCACCTGGCGGGACTGCGGCGTTCCGTCGTTCCAGTGTGCGACGCTCCGCGCCCCGCTCGACTACGCGAACCCGGCGGCCGGTGAGATCGAGCTGGGGGTCTCCCGGGTCGCGGCCGGCGGGCCCGGCAAGCGCCTCGGTTCGCTCCTGGTCAACCCGGGCGGACCCGGCGGCTCCGCCGTCGGATACCTGCAGGGGTACGCGGGCATCGGCTACCCGGCGGCGGTCCGGGCCCAGTACGACATGGTCGCCGTCGACCCGCGCGGGGTGGCCCGCAGCGAACCCGTCGAGTGTCTGACGGGCCCGCAGATGGACACGTTCACGCAGGTCGACCAGACCCCCGACGACGGCTCCGAGACGACTGCCCTGACCAGCGCCTTCAAGGGATTCGCGGCGGGCTGCGCGAAGCGCTCGGGCGAGGTCCTGCCGCATGTCTCCACGGTCGAGACGGCCCGGGACATGGACATCCTGCGCGCCGTGCTCGGTGACGAGAAGCTCACCTACGTGGGTGCCTCGTACGGGACCTTCCTCGGCGCCACGTACGCGGAGCTGTTCGCCGGCCGCGTCGGACGGCTGGTCCTGGACGGTGCGATGGACCCCTCGCTGCCCGCGATCGACCTCGCCCGCGACCAGACCGCCGGCTTCGAGACCGCCTTCCGGGCCTTCGCGGCCGACTGCGTCCAGAAGCCCGACTGCCCGCTGGGGACGGGGTCCGTCGACGCGGCCTCCGACAACCTGAAGGACTTCTTCCGCAAGGTCGACGCCGAACCGGTGCCGACCGGCGAGAGCCGCGAGCTCGGCGAGTCCCTGGCGACGACCGGGGTGATCGCGGCGATGTACGACGAGGCGGCGTGGCCGCAGCTGCGCGAGGCGCTGACCCGGGCGATGGGCGGCGAGGGCTCGGGCCTGCTCGCCCTGGCCGACAGCTACTACGAGCGCGAGACGGACGGCACGTACACGAACCTGATGTTCGCCAACACCGCCGTGAACTGCCTCGACCTCCCGGCGGCCTACACCGGCCCGGCGGACGTCGAGAAGGCGGTCCCGTCCTTCGAGAAGGCCTCCCCGGTGTTCGGCGAGGGCCTCGCCTGGGCGGCCCTGAACTGCGCCTACTGGCCCGTCGCCCCGACCGGCCGCCCGCACCGCATCACCGCCGAGGGCGCCGCCCCGATCGTCGTCGTCGGCACCACCCGCGACCCGGCGACCCCGTACAAGTGGGCTCAGTCCCTCGCGTCCCAGCTCTCCTCCGGCACCCTCCTGACCTACGAGGGCGACGGCCACACGGCCTACGGCCGAGGCAGCGACTGCGTCGACTCCGCGATCAACACCTATCTCCTGACCGGCACACCCCCGACCACCGCCAAGCGCTGCACGTGAGGGGTGTCGCGGACCACATGAGCCTGGTCAGGAGCACCCCGGAAACTGTGTAGACTTGGCGAGGCCGCTGCGCCCAACATGGGAACGCACGGCATGCCGCCTTAGCTCAGTTGGCCAGAGCAACGCACTCGTAATGCGTAGGTCTCGGGTTCGAATCCCGAAGGCGGCTCGGATCAGCCCCAGGACTCACTCGCCGTGACCTGGGGCTTTTCTTATGCCCCGATGAGGCGGGGGCGGAACGCGATGATCTTCGCGCCCTCGTGCGTGCCCGCTGTGTGGCCGCTGTGTGGCCGCGCCGGCGGGGGTCGCCGGCGTGGGTGTGGAGTCTCGGGTGTGGTGCCTCGGGGGGTTGGGGCGATCAGCCCGCTGCGCCGTCCAGCAGGGGGCTGTGGCGGAGTCGTAGTGCGCGTTCTGTGCTGGCTGCCAAGGTGGCGATGCCGAGCGCGATGTTGCCCCACAGCGGCACGTCGATGGGCGAGGTGAAGGTCCCGGTGTGCTGGGCGATGGCCTCGGACTTGGTGAGCTGTTCGGCGAGTTGGGGGAGGAGGACGGCCAGGGCGGCGAGGAGCACGCACAGGGAGAAGAGACCGATGGTGCGGCTCAGCGCGGGGTGCGCGTGGTCGAGGTGTGCCCGGCGGCCCTCGGCGGAGTCGGGGTCCGGGACCAGCTGGAACTCGTGGCCTTCGTCGGTGACGTAGTGGCAGCGCTTGAGGCCGAATCCGCTCATCCTCACTTCTACGGTGCCGCCCGGGACGGGGAACACGGCAGGGAGCCTGGACTCGGAGTGCAGCCTGCCGTCGACGTACAGGTGGGCCTTGACGTTGCCGGACGACTGGTTCTGCCAGTGCCTGACGTCGACGGTGTAGACCGCATCGCGGCCGGCGTCGTTCGTGAGGCGCAGATGGAGCAGGGCGCGGAAAGGCAGCTGCCACCAGCGGAAGGGCTTCAACTCTCGGCCGTCCCCGGGCGTCACCCGCTGTGCGGCTCGACGCTGCCGCCACTCCTTGATCATGTGTTCGCTCCCCGCTACTTCTTCGGCTCCGCCGCGCAGGCGAGGTCCTCGGTCGGGCGCTGTCCGTCGGTCAGGAACGCTGTCACCGTGTTGTTCGCGCAGGTGTTGCGGCTGAACGGGTAGACACCGTGGCCGCCCTGGTCGGCGGTCACCATCGTGGCCCGGTCGCCGAATGCCCGCCGTAGCTTCATGGCGCCGACCAGGGGTGTCCCCGGGTCGCGTTCGTTCTGCACCATCAGGACGTTCGACGGGCCGCGGTCACCGATCCGCACCGGCGGCTCGACCCGGGTGTCCGGCCAGAACGCGCAGGCCTTGATGCTTCCGGTGGTCCCGCCCAGCATCGGGTACTTCGCCCGGTCGATCGCGGCGTTGCGCTGGTAGTCGCGGACCTTGCCGGGCCAACGCGAGTCACCGCAGGTCACGTAGAAGTGACTGGCCGAGAAGTTCTCCGGAAGCGGCGCCGGAGGCGGCAGCGGCTTGCCCTTGTCCAGCGCCTGCCATTCCCCCGCCAGTTTGGGCATGTAGCCCTCGACGTAGAGGTTCTCGAACGTCACCCCGCGGAACACCGTTCCGTCGATGCCGCCGACCGGCTTGGCGTCCAGCCGCTTCACGAGTTCGAAGAACTTGGCCGTCACCTGCTTCGGTGTGGAGCCCAGACCGTACTCGGGGTGCGCGGCCGCGTACGCCGCGAAGTCCGGGAACCGGTCCTCCATCCCGCGGCCGAGCAGGCGGAAGCCCGCCAGGTCGTAGCCGCCGGGGCCCAAGTTGCTGTCGAGCACGATCCGGTCGCTGCGCTCGGGGAACAGCGTCGTGTACACCGCGCCGAGGTAGGTGCCGTAGGAGGTACCGAAGTAGGAGGTCTTCCGCTCGCCCAGCGCCGCCCGGATCCGGTCCATGTCGCGCGCGGTGTTCGCGGTGGTGGTGTGCGGCAGCATCCACGCCGTCCGCGACGTGGCGCACTGTTCGGCGATGGCCCGCGCGTGCGGCGCCTCCTTGGTGACGTCGGCCGCGGTGTGCGCGTACGGCGGGAAGTTGCCGCGCGCCTGCTGCTCCGGTGTCAGGTCGCAGGTGACCGGCGTGCTGCGGCCGACGCCACGCGGGTCGAAGCCGATCACGTCGTAGGAGTCGAGGACCTCCTTCGGCAGCCCGGCGCCGGCGAGGAGGGCCGGGTAGGTGAGCCCCGAGACGCCGGGGCCGCCCGGGTTGGTCAGCAGCACACCGCGGCGCTTCGCAGGGTCCTTGCTCGCCAGGCGGGAGACGGCGATCTCGATCTGCCGGCCGTCGGGAGCGCGGTAGTCCAGCGGGACGTCGAGCGTCGCGCACTCGAGACGGGGCGCGTCGGCGCTCTGCGCCGCGGCCTGCTGCGGGCACGGGCCCCACCGCAGGGAGCCCGGCTTGGCCGTGACTGCATCCGGAGCCGCCGACGCCGACGCTCCCGACATCGCGACCGCCGCGACCGCGGTGGCCGCGAGGGCAAGGGACAGGGATGTGCGCATCTGGTGTCCTCCTGAGGGGGCGCACGATGTCGCACGCCGGAACGATCGGGTGACATGGACGAGTCTGATCGTCCGGCGGCATCGGCACATCGGCCCGTTGGCCCGAGTCGACCTAGACCTAAGTCGAAGTGGTGGTACGACTCCGGGCGAGGGCGGGAGTGTCCTCAGGTCTGCTGCACCGGCCGCACGGTTTCGCGACAATGACCGGATGAACACGGACCTCGCGCCACGACTCGGGGGGTGGCAGCAGACATGGCAGCTGGTGGCGGCCGCGGCACTGGGCATTCCCTTCTGGGTCTCCACCGGTGCGGCGCTGCCGCGGGGGTGCGCGACCGACACGTGTTCCTGGTTGGTCACCGGTGATCCGCTGGTGGCTCTCGGCTGCCTGACGGCGCTCCTGTGGCGGCGAGGGTTCCCGCTCGCCGTCGCCATGGCGGTCGCCATCGCCTCGGGTGTGTCGACACTCGCCGTCGGTGCCGCGCTGCTGGCTCTGTGCTCGATCTCCACGCGTCGCCGTCCGGTGGAGATCGGAGTTGTCGCGCTCGTCTACGTAGCCGCGTCGCAACTCACCCTCGTGCTCTACCCGATCGAGACCCCGCCCGGCTCTCTGGCGCTCCAACTCGCACTCCCGGCACTGAGCGCGGGCATCGCGGTGGCCATGGGCGTGGCCATCGGCGCACGACGCGTCGAGGTGTGGTCCCTGCGGGAGCGGGCGGAGAGCGCGGAGCGGGAACAGACCGCACGGGCGGAGCAGGCGCGGGCCCTGGAACGGAACCGTATCGCCCGGGAGATGCACGACGTGCTCGCGCACCGGATCTCCCTGGTCGCCATGCAGGCCGGAGTCCTCGACCACCGCGGCAACCTCACCCCTGAGGAGAACCGCACGTTGATCCGTGGCATCGCCGACGGCTCCCACCAGGCGTTGGAAGAGCTACGGGACGTCCTCGGTGTCCTCCGCGCCGACCCGGGCCGCCCGGAACCGCCACAGCCCTCCCTCGACCGTATCCCGGAGCTGGTGGGCGACGCCCGCACTTCCGGACTGGACGTCACGCTCACCAACACGGTGACGGGAACGCCGTCCGACGTCGTGGGCCGGACCTGCTACCGGGTCATCCAGGAAGGACTGACCAACGCCGCCAAACACGCCCCGGGCGCCGCCGTACACATCACCGTCGAAGGAACGGCCGGCGACGAACTGCGCGTGAGCGTCCGCAACTTCCCGGCCACCACGACGATCGTTCAACCGCCGACATCGGGATTCGGTCTGCTCGGCCTCGCCGAACGCATCACCCTCGCCGGCGGAGGACTCAGCCATCACCCCACGCTCGACGGCGGATACGTCCTCGCCGCGCAACTCCCCTGGCCGAACCCGAACCCGAACCACGACCACGACCACGAAAAGAGAAGCTGAGTGGACAGCGAGCGGGAGCCGGTGCGGGTCGTCATCGTCGACGACGAACAACTGGTGCGCCTTGCGCTACGACTCGTCATCGACGGCGAACCGGACCTGACCGTCGTCGCGGAGGCGGCCGACGGGGACGCCGCGATCGCCGTGGTGGACGAACAGCGGCCGGACGTCGTGCTGATGGACATCCGGATGCCCGGCCGTGACGGTCTCAGCGCGACCCGGGAACTCCTCACCCGGCCGGCGCCGCCCCGGGTCCTCATGCTGACCACGTTCGACTCCGACGATCTGCTGCTCGGCGCGCTGCGCGCCGGAGCCCTCGGGTTCGTCCTGAAGGACACCCCGCCGGCGCGGATCCTCGACGCGGTGCGGACGGTCGCGGACGGGAACCCCGTACTGTCCCCGGCTGCCACGGCACGAGTGATCGCGGCGGCCACCGGGCCGCAGTCCTCCGCGGCCCGCCGCTCGTCCCGCGAAGCCGCGCGGAAACAGCTCTCCGCGCTGACCGGACGGGAACTCGAGACCGCCCGGGCCATCGCGGACGGTCTTGGCAACCCGGAGATCGCCGAGCGCCTGGGCATCAGCGTCGCGACCGTCAAGGCGCACACAGGCAACCTGTTCGCCAAGCTGGCGGTCGAGAACCGGGTGCAGATCGCACTCCTGGTCCGCGACGCCGAGGAATGACCGGCCACCCCAGATCACCTTCACCCCAGGTCAGCTCTTCTGACCTGGGGTTTCTTGTTCCGCGGACGTCAGGGGGTGCGGAGCCAGGCGCTGGTGTCTGGTGGGAGCAGGTTCTCGCTCAGAGGGTGGGAGGAGGCGAGGAGCTGGGTGTGGGGTGGGAGGGGGAGCGGGGTGGTGGAGAGGTTCACCAGGCAGGTGAAGCCCTCGCCGCGGGTGAAGGCCAGGACGTTCCTCGGGGAGTCGAGCCACTGCATGGGGCCGTCTCCCAGGGTGGGTTCCGTCGCGCGGAGGGTGAGGGCGGTGCGGTAGAGGTTGAGTGTGGAGTCGGGGTCCTTGTCCTGGGCGGCCACCGTCAGGTGTGACCAGGTGGGGGGCTGGGGAAGCCAGGGGCTCGGGGAGTCGGCGGGGCTGAATCCGTAGGGTTCCGTGTCTCCCGTCCAGGGGAGTGGGACCCGGCAGCCGTCGCGGCCCGGGTCCTTGCCGTTCGTGCGGTGGTAGATCGGGTCGTCGCGGCGGTCGGCGGGGATGTCCTCGACCTCCGGGAGGCCGAGTTCCTCGCCCTGGTAGACGTAGACGGCTCCCGGCAGGGCCATGGTGAGCAGGGCGGCCGCGCGGGCGCGCCGCCGGCCCAGGTCCTCGTCGACCTCGGGGTTGTACTGGCGGATGCCGGCCGCGGTGCTGGTGTCGGGCCTGCCGTAGCGGGTGACGTGCCGGGTGACGTCGTGGTTGGACAGCACCCACGTGCTGGCGGCGCCGACGCCCGCGTGCGCGGCGAGCGTCTGGTCGACGCAGGCGCGCAGGGCGGCTGCGTCCCAACCGCAGCCGAGGAAGTCGAAGTTGAAGGCGGTGTGGAGTTCGTCGGCGCGCAGGTACTGGGCGAAGCGGGCGGGGTCGGCCAGCCAGACCTCGCCGATCAGCGCGCGGGGTTCGGCGTAGGAGTCGGCGACGGCGCGCCAGCCTCGGTAGATCTCGTGGTTCTCGTCGCGATCGACGTACGGGTGGGGGTCGGGGAAACGTGCGTGGTCGTAGTCGGGGAGGTCGGGGTCCTTGCTGCACATGGCGGCGGAGTCCACGCGGATGCCGTCGACCCCGCGGTCGAACCAGAAGCGCAGGATGTCCTCGTACTCGGCGCGCACCAGCGGGCTGCGCCAGTTGAGGTCGGGCTGCTCGGGGGCGAACAGGTGCAGGTACCACTGGCCGTCGGGTACGCGGGTCCAGGCGGAGCCGCCGAAGATGGACTGCCATTCGTTGGGGGGCAGTTCGCCGTTCTCGCCGCGGCCCTCGCGGAACCAGAACAGGTCGCGTTCCGGTGAACCGGGAGCGGCGGCGAGGGCGGCGGTGAACCAGGCGTGTTCGTTGGAGACGTGGTTGGGGACGACGTCGACGATGATGCGGATGCCCCGCTCGTGGGCCTCGGCGATGAGCTTCTCCGCTTCGGCGAGGGTGCCGAATCGGGGATCGATCTGGCGGAAGTCGGTGACGTCGTAGCCCGCGTCCGCCATCGGGGTCAGGTACCAGGGGGAGAACCAGATGGCCTCGATGCCCAGTCGCTGGAGGTGGTCCAGTCTGGAGCGCACGCCGGTGAGGTCGCCGATGCCGTCGCCGTTGCCGTCGGCGAAGCTGCGCGGGTAGACCTGGTAGATGGCTGCGTGACGCCACCAGTCGGTGGTGCGCGGGGTCATGGGGCCTGCCTTCGTGAGGATGCGGAGCCATGGGGTGGTGGGCCGCGGGGTGGTGGGCCGCGGGGTGGTGGGCCGCGGGCCCGGGCGGCCGGTCAGGGACGCACGCCCGGGCCCGCGGTCCGTCGGGTCACCAGCCGGAGTTGCCGCTTCCGCGCTGGATGGTGAAGCCGCCGGTCATGTTCAGGGGAGTGGCGGCGGTTCCGGTGACGGTGGTGCGGGAGAAGGTGCCGTTGCCTGCCGCGTTGCCCTCGATGCCGTGGTGGCCCGTCCCGTTGATGGCCAGGCCGTCCACGCGCAGGTCGGAGACCGACTTCTGCCAGGTGACGAGGAGCCCGCTGTACGTCGAGTC
Source organism: Streptomyces sp. NPDC058579 (assembly GCF_042718575.1). Lineage (NCBI taxonomy): Bacteria > Bacillati > Actinomycetota > Actinomycetes > Kitasatosporales > Streptomycetaceae > Streptomyces > Streptomyces sp. NPDC058579. Next base: position 85,635 of record NZ_JBHXPI010000001.1, on the reverse strand, counting down.
CTCGACGGTGTTGTTCGTCAGGACGACGGGCTGGGTGATGTCGTACCGGTCGGCGTAGACCCACAGGGCGCCGAGCTTGGCGTTCCAGTTCACCTCCATGCTGCCGGTACGGCGCAGGAGGTTGCCCGAGACGGTGGTGGTGCCGCTGAAGGGCTCGCCGAAGCGGGTGGAGACCGTGATGCCGGCCGCGGCGACGACGGTGTCGGAGATGAGGTTGTTCTCGACGCTGTTGCCGCTGCCGCCGTAGACGGCCGCGCCGTTGGCGAGCGTGGGCAGCTGCACGGTGTTGTTGCGGAAGGCGCTGTTCGTCACCGCGCCTCCGTCCGACCACATGGCGAGCGCGTCGTCGCCGGTGCCGCGGATGCTGCTCTGGGAGACGACCGTGTTCTTCACCGCGCCGCGCAGGTTGACTCCGTCGGCGTACGTGTTGCGGATCCGCAGCTTGTCGGCCTTGAGGCCGTCGGTCGGGCCGGATATCCACAGGCCGACCTTGGTGTGCTGGATCCAGATATTGTTGATGACGGACCCGGTGCCGAAGTCCCCCTCGACGGCGGCGTGTCCGCCCGCGTCGTCGCGGACCGTGTTCTGGCCGTCGATCATCAGGTCCTCGACGGTGCTCGTGCCGCCCCGGCCGAACAGGCCGCCTTTGAGGCCGGTGCCGCGCAGCACCGTGTGCCACACCCCCGCGCCGCGCAGCTTCACGCCGGTGAGGTTGATGTGGTCGGAGATGTTGTACGTGCCGGCCGGCAGGAACAGCCCCTTGCCCTGGCCCTTGGCCGTCACGAGCGCCTGGTTGAGGGCGGCGGTGTCGTCCTGGCCGTCGTTCGGGGTGACGCCGAGGGTGGTGGCGGACACGTAGCCGCTGGGCAGGGTGCCTGCCGCTCCGGTCTCCTCCGCCTCGATCAGGTCGATCGTGTAGGAGGGGGCGGTGTCCCCGGCGTCCTTCCGCAGCCGCAGGACGGTGCCGGCCGGGAGGGTCTGGCCGAAGGCGACGCGGGTCTCGTCGAAGAAGCGGTGGGCTTTGCCCTCGCCGGGATTGTTGGTGTACGGGTACTCGCCGTAGACCCAGGCGTACCGGGAGGTCAGCTGGAGGTCGGGCAGCGCCTGGCCGTCGGCGTACGCGCTGAGGGAGGCGTCGATGCCCTTGCCGTCGCCGCTGTCGGGCAGGGAGTAGCGCAGGTTGATCGCGTTGGCGGGCTTGGTGAGCCTGACCTCGACGTAGTCACCGGTCTGGGACAGCGTGACGGCCTTGCGGCCGGAGGCCTCCGAGGCGACGGTGAGGTACGTGCGGTCGGGGCCGATCGTCGAGCCCTGGCTGGTGCCGGCCTCGGCCTCGTACGTGGTGAACGGGACGGTGGCCCCCACCCCGGTCGGGTCCGGGTCGCCGGGGCCGGTGGGGGTGGTCGCCTTGAGGTGGTCGATGTTGACGTTGCCGCTGTCGGTGGCGGTGAAGGCCAGCCGGAGGGTGTTGGCGCCTTGGGCGAAGGTGACGGGGACGTCCACCGTGCCCCAGCTCGCCCAGCCGCTGGTGGCTGGGAGGGTGACCTGGCCGGATGCGGCGCCGTTCGCGAGCAGCGTCAGGGTCTTGGGCGAGCCTGTGCCGTTGGCGTAGCGGATGGTGACGCTGCCGGCGCCGGCGTGGGTGGACTGCACGCCCGCGGTGAGGGAGGCGGTGCCCTTGTGGGGGTCGGTGAGCCCGCCGACGTAACCGCTGCCGGTGTAGCCGGCGTGCTCCTGTTCGACGACCGCGCCACCGGCCAGGGTGGCGGACTCCGCCTCCACGATGGTGGGGTCGATGGGGGCGGGGGCGTCGGGGGTGGTGGCGGTGAGGCTGTCGATGTTGACGTTGCCGCTGTCGGTGGCGGTGAAGGCCAGGGTGAGAGTGTTGGTGCCCTGGGTGAAGGCGACGGGTACGACCGTCATGGCCCAGCTCGTCCACGCGCTGGTGGCCGGGAGGGTGACCTGGCCGGACGCCGTGCCGTTGACGAGCAGCGTCAGGGTCTTGGGCGAGCCCGTGCCGTTGGCGTAGCGGATCCGCGCCGACCCGGTGCCCGCGAACGCGGACGCGACGGCGTACGACGTGGACGCCGAGCCCTTGTTGCCGTCGGTGTAGCCGCCGACGTAGCCCGTCCCGGTGTACCCGGCGTGCTCCCGCTCCACCGCGGTACCGCCGGCGAGGGCGGCCGTCTCGGACTCCAGGACCACGGTGGCGGCGCGGGCGGGAGCCGGGGCGGCGAGGCTGTAGGAGGCGGTGCCTGCGATGGCCAGGAGTAGGGTGGCGGCTGTCGCGGCGGAGTTCCTGGTCCTGGGGCGCGGGGAAGTGCGGTGGATCGACACGGCGGTGTGTCCTTCCGGTGCGGGGGCGGCTTGGCCCTGGGCGTATGGGTGGGGTGGCGCCGGTGCGATGGAGGCCGCTGGGTGGGTGGAAGAGGCCCGGCCGACGGAAGCTCGGCCCGGTGGAGGCTCGTTCCGGTGGAGGCTCGTTCCGGCGGAAGCCGGGCCGGAGTTCAGCCCTTCAGGCTGCCCGCCGTCAGGCCCGCGATGATGTGGCGCTGGAAGATGAGGAAGACGACCAGCAGCGGGATGGAGGCCATGACCATGCCCGCGAGGAGCTGGTTGGCGGGCATGAACTCGGCCAGGCGGTTGAGTGCGACGGTGATGGGCTGGCGCGCGGGGTCCGGCAGGACGAGGAGCGGCCAGAGGAAGTCCTTCCAGACGCCTACGACCGCGAAGATCGATACGACGGCCAGGACCGGGCGCGAGAGCGGGAGCACGACGGAGACGAGGACCCGCGCCGGTCCGGCTCCGTCCAGTTGGGCCGACTCGAGCAGCTCGCCCGGGATCTGGTCGAAGAACCGTTTCAGGATGAAGATGTTGAACGCGTTCGCGCAGGCGGGCAGCCAGATCGCCCAGGGCGTGTTGATCAGGTTGACGTGGATGAGCGGGACGTCGGTGACCGTCAGATAGGTGGGCACGAGCAGCGCGGACACCGGCAGCATGAGGGTGGCCAGCATCATCCCCAGGACGACGTTGCCCAGGACGGGACGCAGCCGGGACAGGGCGTACGCGGCCGCGACGTCGACGATGAGCTGGGTGAGCCAGGCACCGAGGGCCAGCAGCAGGGTGTTGAGGAAGTGCTGGGCCAGGCCGACGTTGGTCCATGCCTGGCTGTACGACTCCGGGTGCCAACTCTGCGGCCACAGAGTGGGGTTGGGGTCAGCCAGTTCGGCGGACGACTTCAGTGCCCCGGAGGCCATCCAGTACAGCGGGAAGACGAACGCGAGAGTGAAGCCGACCACGGTCAGGGCGAGCACGAAGCGGTACAGGTACCGGCCGGTGCGGCGGTTCATCTCGGACGGCGCGATGAGTGTGCGTGTACGTGTGCGTTCTGCGGGGGCGGACACGGTGCCTCCTTTCAGGCCTTGCCGCGGGTCAGGCGCAGGTAGACCGCTGCGAACAGGCCCAGGACGACGAACAGCACGGTGCTCATGGCGCTGGCCATGCCGAAGTCGTTGTAGACGAACGCGTACCGGTAGAGCAGCAGCAGTACGGTGACGGTGGCGTCGTTGGGTCCGCCGCCGGTGAGGACGAACGGTTCGATGAACACCTGCATGGTGCCGATGACCTGGAGCAGCAGGGTGATCATGAGGATGAACCGCGTCTGCGGGATCGTCACGTGCCACAGCCGCTGCCGGATGGACGCGCCGTCGAGTTCGGCCGCCTCGTACAGCTCGCCGGGGACGGAGCCCAGGGCCGCGAGGTAGATCAGCGTGGTGGTGCCCATGTTGGCCCAGGTGGAGACGAGTACCAGGGAGACCATGGCGAGGTGCTCCGACTCCAGCCACTGCTGGGCCGGCAGGTGCAGGACCTCCAGGACGCTGTTGAACAGGCCGGGCCCCGGGTCGTAGAACCAGCGCCACAGCAGCATCGTGACGATCGGCGGCAGCATCACCGGCAGGTACACCGTCATGCGCAGGTAGCCGCGGGCGTGGCGGAACTCGTTGAGGACGACCGCGGTGACGAACGGGGCGGCGAAGCCGAAGACGAGGGCCAGCAGGGTGAAGTAGCCGGTGTTCTTCCAGGCCGTGGCGAACAGCGGGTCGTCGAAGAGGCGTTGGTAGTTCTCCCAGCCCACCCAGGTGGCGGGCTGGGAGAAGGTGACCTCCTGGAAGCCGAGCAGCAGGCCCCGGACGATCGGGTACCAGGAGAAGACGACGAAGCAGATCAGCCCGGCGCCGAGGAACGCGTAGGCGATCAGGTTCTCGCGGACGCGGCGCCGACGCCTCTGGCCTGGTCCTTGGCCGTGTCCTTGGCCTTGTCCCCTGGTGTCCTTCCGCGGCCGCGAGGAGGCTTTCGGTGTCCGCGTGAGGGCCGGTGCCGCCATGTCACTTGACCGTCGCGAGGATGCCGTCGACCTTCTTGGCGGCATCGGCGAGCAGCTTGTCGAGGTCGGCGTCCTTGTCGGTCAGGACGGCCTGCATCACCCCGTCCAGGACGGCGTAGATCTGCTGGGCGTTCGGCGGCTCGACCTTCTGCTCGCGCGTGGCGTTGCCCTCGACGAAGGGCTTGTAGTTGTTCCGCGGGACGTTGGCGTACTTGGAGTGCGCGGCGTCCTGCTTCTCCTGCGCCGCGCCGGTGAACAGCCGGTCGAGGGGGAGCCCGATCGGGATGTCGTTGCCCGAGGCGCGCTTGTCCTCGAACTCGGTGCGGTCGGGGTTGAGGTACTTCCACTGGACCCACTCGATGCCGGCCTTGATCTCCTCCGGCGAGGCCTTGGGGTTGAACATGAAACCGTTGCCGCCGCCGAGGGTCGCCTTGCCCGGCATCGCGGCGACCCCGTACTCGTCGTACTCGCGCTCGAACTGCTTGACGATGGTGGGGATGTTGTCCGGGCCGGCCATGTACATACCCAGCTTGCCGGCGCCCATCATTTTCTGGACGTCCTCGATCTGCAGGAGCTGGCGCGTTCCCATGGAGTTGTCGGTCCAGCGCATGTCGTGGAGCAGCTGCAGGGCCTTGCGGCCCTCGGGGCCGTCGAAGGCCGCCTTCCAGCCGCCGTTCTCCGCGACCGCGATGTCCCCGCCCAGGGAGTAGACCCACGCGGTGAAGTGCCATCCGCCCTGGTTGTTCTTGCTGTAGTCGGCGTAGCCGACGGTGCCGTCGCCCAGCGCGCTGATCTTCTTCGCGGCCGTACGGACCTCTTCCCAGGTGGCCGGCGGCTTGTCCGGGTCGAGCCCGGCCTTCTTGAAAAGGTCGCGGTTGTAGATCAGACCGAGGGAGTACTGCCCGTTCGGCAGGCCGTACAGGGCGCCGTCGGAGCCGGTGAACACGTTGAGGTAGTCGGACTTGATGTCCTTGTAGTACGGCATGTCCTTGACGTACTGGGTGATCTCCGCGCCCTGACGGCGGGCGATGAGGCCCGCGGGGTCGGTGAAGTAGACGTAGTAGACGTCCTCGAGCTGGCCGCCGGCGAGCTTGGCGGAGAACGTCTTGGGATCCATCTGCCCTTCACGGGCGTCGATCCTGATCTTCGGGTGCTCCTTCTCGAAGGCCTTGATGTCCTCCTCGAAGTACTTGCGGTCCACCGGCTGGGTCTTGGGCGGCATGCCGTTGACCGTGATGGTGACGATGCCGTCCTTGGACACGGCCGGGGAGCCGCCGCAACCGGCCAGCCCTCCGGCGAGAGCAACGGCGATACCCGCGGCTATGAGCCCGCGACGGCTCTGCGTACCTGCCATGACAGATCGGCCCTCCTGAGATGCGCCGCGCTCTGCCCGGTCCCGTCTACCCGGGGGCGCCGGCTGACACCGCAGAAGGTAGAAGTCGACTATGTAAGAAGTCAATGACCGATTGAAAAATTTCTACTTGCGAGGGTGGTGACCTGGCCTTCCGGTCGAGCCCCGAACGATCAGCTGGGTCTGGAACGGTGTCACTCCGGCCTCCACCGGGTGCTCCCGCATCTGCATCGTCAGCGCTTCCACCGCAGCGTCGGCCATGCGCGCCACCGGCTGCCGGCAGGTCGTCAGGGGCGGGTCGACGGCGCCCATGAGCAGCGAGTCGTCGAACCCGGTCACGGAGATATCACCCGGTACGTCCAGGCCCATCCTGCGGGCGCCGCGAATCGCCCCCAGGGCCAGTTCGTCGCTTCCGCAAACGATGGCTGTCGCCCCGCTCCGCAGGAGTCTGCCCGCCGTGGCGGCGCCCGCCTCCATGGAGAACAAGGCGTGTCCGACCAGGGGCTTCCACTCCTCGGAGGGCACCTGGCGGGCCTTCCAGAACGCGGCGAAGGCGGCGAGCTTGCGAGCCGACGGCACATGCCCCACTGGCCCGACCAGGAGCCCGATCCGCCGGTGCCCCATCCCGGTCAGATGGGTGAGCGCCTGCTGTACCGCGTCGGCGTCATCGGCGCTGATCTGCACCGCGTCCGCGTTCTCGTCGGCCGGGTTGACCAGGACGAGCGGCACCTTGCGCTCCTTCAGGGCCGCCCCCTGCTCGGCGCCGGCGTCCGCGTAACTGGACCCGATGAAGACGATCCCGCCGATGTTCTGGGCCAGCAGCATCTCGATGTAGTTGGCCTCGGACACCCCGTCGGAGGTCCGGGTGCACAGCACGGGCACAAGGCCGCGCTTGTTGAGCCGGCTGGTGATTGCCTCCGCGAACGCGGGGAACACGGGATTCTGCAGATTCGGCACCACCACGCCGATCAACAGGTTCCGCTCCTTCTCCTGCCCCGCCGGCCGGGGCAGCCCGAGCACGTCGAGCGCCGTCAGAACCCGCTCTCGCGTCGCGGGCGCCACCAGCGGGCTGCCATGGAGCGCCCGCCGCGCCGTCGCCTCACTGACGCCCGCGAACTGCGCCACGTCGATCAGCCTCTTCTTCATGCGCGTACCGTACAGCACGGCCGCAAAAAACGGTCAGGGTCTTGCAAGTATTTGCCGGGTGGATCGGCTGAGGTGATTCCCGTTCGGTACTCGATCTGGGCCGAGGGGCGCGAACTGCCCGCCGGCCGGCGGGGTGTGGGTGTCGTCGGCACCAAGGAGGAGTGCCTCGCGCACATCGACGAGGTCTGGGTCGACCAGCGGCCGCTCAGCGTGCGGTAGTCAGCGAGCGCTAGTCAGGCGAGCGGTGGTCGGCGTGCGTGCCGTAGGGCGAAGGGCTTACGCCTCCGGGGGTAGCCAGCCTCGTTGGACCGCCTTCGCCCCGGCCTCGAAGCGGCTGCGGGCGCCCAGGCGGTCCATGAGGACCGTGGCGATCCGGCGGGCCGTGCGGTGGGAGACGCCCAGGCGCTTGGCGATGCCCTCGTCGGTGTGGCCCGCGGCCAGCAGGCGCAGGGTCGCGGTCTCCTGGTGGTCGAGTTCGCCCTCGTCCCGGCGGTGCGCCTCGCCGAGCGGGCGGGCGTTGGCCCAGACCGTCTCGAAGAGGGTGCACAGGGCCGTCAGGATGCCCTGTCCGGTGAGGACGACCCCGCCCGCGCTGCTGTCCTCACTGTCGACGGGGATGACGGCGGTCGTCCGGTCGACGATGGTCATCCGCAGGGGGAGCGTGGCGACGGTGCGGACCTGTCCGCCCAGCTCCGTCAGCCACTTGGCGTGCGCCACGCTCGCCGGGCTGTTGCGCACGCTGTCCAGGTAGATCGTCCGCATCGTGACGCCCCGCGTCAGGATCCGTTCGTTGAGGGGGCGGGAAGCCGCCATGTTCGCCTCGGTCTGCGCGCCACCGGGGGCGAAGACCATCACCTCGGTCTTGAGGTTCTCGGTGAGCAACGCCAGTCGGGCACGGATGTCGTCCAGGTGGGCGAGGTGTTCCACGCCGACCGGTGGGTCGGCCGGGCGTAGTTCCTCGTACTCGGAGATGAGTCGCTCCGCCGCGGCCCGGGCGCCGGCGATCCGCCGGCGCTGGAGCTCGAACTCGGCCTGGCGCTGGGTGAGCAGGTATTCCAGGGCGACCTGGGGGTTGACCGCGCGGGGTGGCGCCGACGCGTTGAGCGGGCCCCCGGCGGGGTACTGGGCGAGGGACAGTCCGGCCAGCCGCCGCCATGCCTCTCGTACGGAATCCTCGGGCATGCCGAGGTGCTCGGCCAGCGCGTCCGCCGCGGTGTCGGGATGGGTCAGCATCGCCCGGTACACGGCCTCGGTCGGCTGATCCAGTCCCAGCAGTTCGAGCATACGTTCACCCCTGTTCCTCCCGTCATCATCCCAGGCGGCCGCAGCAGTGCGGAGCGGGCCCGATTGGGTCAGGACCCAATCGGGCCAGCCGGAAACCCTTCCTACCCCTGTGATCAGTAGTGATGCTGTGAGCACAGTGATCACGCAGCCACAGGGGGACGTACGTCATGCTTCGCGCTCCGGGGCCGAGGCCGAGCGGGACGTGATGCTCAACGTTGACTTCGAGTACGACGGCCACGCGCCCGTCCAGGTCGTCCACGCGAGCATGAGCGTGCCCGTCCGCCACGTCGACCTGCGGTCCGTTCCCGCCGCCGAGGAGACCTGGGACCTGGCCTCGTCCTGGCGGGACCTGACCGGGCAGAGCTTCGACGTCCGCTCGGTGGACGGCAACCACTGCACGATGATGCGCGCCCCTCACATCGAGGGCGTCGCCACCGTGCTCAACGACGTACTGAACGCCGCCCCGCGCGGCGACGGAGGCCACCACCATGCTTGAGCTCCTGAAGGACCGGACGTACATCCGGTACTGGCTGGCCGTCGTCGCCTCGTTCCTCGGTGATGCCATCACGAAGATCACGCTGATCTACGTGGTGGCCACCGAGACCGACGACCCGGTCCTGTACGTCTCGCTGGCCGTCATCGCCCAACTGCTGCCGTTCGGCGTCCTCGGCGCCTTCGTGGGCCCGCTCGCCGACCGGTTGCCCGCCCGGTTCCTCATGGTCGGCTCCGACCTGGTCCGGATCGTCCTGGTCCTCGCGATGATCGTCGTACGGGACTCCCCGCTGACCCTCCTCGTGCTGATCCTGCTCAGCGGCATCGCGAAGGCCTTCTTCGAGACGGCCCGCATCACGGCGATCCCGCTGATCGTTCGCGGCCACAGCATCCCGACGGCCGTCGCGCTCTTCCAGTCGACCAACCACACCCTGAACCTGATCGGCCCCGCGCTCGGCGGACTGCTCATCGCCTTCGGCAGCGTCACCTTCGTCTTCGTGCTCGACGCGGCGACGTTCGCGATCTCCGCCGTGCTCCTGGCCGGCATGGCCGTGCTGAAGGAGGTGCCCGTCAGGGGCGCCGACAGCGGGCGCGAGGGCTACTGGCAGTCGCTGCGCGCCGGCATCTCCGGGGTGCTCGCCGTGCCGTCGCTGAAGTTCCTGGCCATCGTCATGGTCCCGGTGATGCTGGTCCTCGGCCTGTTCACCACCAACCTCAACTCCCAGCTCCTGAACGTCTTCGAGCTGCCCGCCACCGGCTACGGCCTCGCGCAGGCGATGTTCGGCGCGGGCAGCGTCATCGGCGCGCTGACGGGCCCGCCGCTGGTCCGCCGGTTCTCCGACCGCAAGTTGCTCATCGGCTCGATCGTGGTCTTCGGCGCCTCGCTGCTGCTCCTCGCCCCCACCGGCGCCGTCTGGGACGGCACCGACCGGGGCGCGCTCGGCCTGGTCGTCGTCATGGCGTGGTGCGTCCTCGCCGGCCTCGGCTCCGGCCTCTTCCAGGTGCCGATCGCCAACACGCTGCTCAGCGACCTCCCCGAGGAACTGCGCGGCCGTGGCGTCGGCCTGCTCAACGCCCTGATGGTCAACTTCACCGTCATCGGCGTCGTCGTGGGCGGTCTGCTCGCCGGGTTCGTCGGCGTCGCGGCCTCGATCGTGTGGTCCGGCGGCGTGCTCGTGGTCGCCGCCCTCGTGCTGCTGGCGCGGGGGCTGCGCGGCGGGTCGGGCTTCGGTTCCGGGTCCGGTTCCGGGTCCGGCTCTGGCTCTGGCTCTGGCGATACGGTGGCGAGCCCGGAACCGGAGGCGGTCAAATGAGCCCGCGCTACCTGCCCCTCAGCCCCGCCCAGCGGCGGCTGTGGAGCTGTTCACCCCCGAACTCGCCGCCCTGTACGGCGCGGTCGCGCAGGGACGGGCCCCCGGACGTCGAACCGCTGCCCGCGTCTCGACGCTGCTGGACCCGCGAGGAGGCGTACCTGAGGGCCAAGGACTCCGGCCCCGTCGAGGTGACGGCGCCTCCCTGGACCGGCGCCCCGGCGCCGCTGGACCTGGACCACCGTCTCCTCGGCCGGGCGGCAGTTGAGGCCCGTCGCGCGGGCGCGGGGGCCGACACCTGGGCCTGGCAACGCGCGTTGCCGAAGGGCGAGTTGAAGACGGCAGAGTGGTTGAGCCCCGTGGCGGAGGAGAGGCTGCTGAGGCCGTAAGGGCCGCCTCGAGGGCTGTCCGGCAGGCGGGCGAGGGTGGCGGGGCGGGGTCCGGAGGACGTAGAAACCGGAGCACGCGATCACACACGAAGAGGACTCCATGAGCACCGCCCCCGAACGGACACCTGCCTGCCCCGACGACCTCGCCCCCACCGAGCGCACCCGCCTCCGCCGGATGCGCGACAAGGGCAGCCACCGGCGCGCCGATCTGCAGGCGGTGCTCGCCGCCGGGTTCCTCTGCCACCTCGGCGTCACCGTCGACGGCACCCCGATGGTCGTGCCCACCGTGTACGGCACCGAGTACGGCAGCGAGGACGGCGCCGGGGGCGACCGGCTCTACCTGCACGGCTCCGTCGCCAGCCGCAGCCTGGTCCGGGCGCCCGACGCCACGGTCTGCGTCACGGTGACGCACGTAGACGGCCTTGTCCTCGCCCGGTCCGTCTTCGAGCACGGGGTCAACTACCGGTGCGCGATGATCTACGGCGTTCCGCGCGAGGTGACCGACCCGGAGGAGAAGCTGCGCGGGCTGCGCGCGCTCACCGAGCAGAGCGCGCCTGGCCAGTGGGAGTACGCCAGGCAGCCCAGCCGCAAGGAGCTGGCGGCCACCTCGCTGCTCGCCCTCGACCTCACCGAGGCGTCGGTCAAGATCGCCTCGGGCCCGCCGGACGACGGCGACAGCCCGGACGCGGAACTCGGCCTCTGGGCCGGGGTCCTCCCGGTCGTCACGACCTTCGGCACCCCGACCCCGGACCCGGTGCTCCCGCAGGGCATCGAGCCGCCGGCGCACATAGCGGCCCGCGAGGGGAGCCCCCTCGGCTGAGGGCTTACTTCCGCCAGAAGAGATGGTGGGTGACACCGCTGGGGCTGGGCACGACCTCCAGCTGGAACCGGTCGAGCAGCTCGTCCGGCGACTCCCAGAGCCGCGAGCCCGCCCCGAGCTCCACGCTGTCCGAGACCGCGACGTGGAGGGTGTCCACGAGGTCGGCGTCGAGGAACTCCCGGACCGTGGCCGCCCCGCCGCCGAGCCGGACGTCCTTGCCCCCGGCCGCCTCCCGCGCCTGGGCGAGGACCGTGGCGGGGTCGGCGTCGATGAAGTGGAACGTGGTGTCGGAGAGCGTGAAGGACGGCCGCAGATGGTGGGTCATCACGAACACTGGGGTGCGGAACGGCGGTTCGTCACCCCACCACCCGAGCCAGTCCAGGTCCTGCCAGGGCCCGCGCTGGGGCCCGAACTTGTTCCGGCCCATGATCTCCGCGCCGATGTTGTTGGAGAAGTCCCGGGTGAAGTAGTCGTCGAGGCCCCGGGTACCCCCGGGGTCGGTACGGTTCGGCCAGCTCGCCGTGGCACCGGCCCAGGAGAACATGGACCCGGGATCGGCGTGGCCGAAGGGCCGTTCGAGGCTCTGGTTCTCGCCCGCGCCGTATCCGTCGCGCGAGACGCAGAAGTTCATGACTCTGAGCAGCTGTTCCTGGTGCACGAGTTGTCTCCTACTGGGCCTGAGGTTGTCGAGGGGCAGACTGCCCGGTCCGGCGGAACTCATCGCGGAGGCCGGAGACGGCCCACCGAATAGCCGCACCGATACAGAGACGGACACCGACGCCAGGACCCCCCGGTCCGCCGGCCCGGGCCGGGGGTCGTGGCGCGCGCCCGCCTCAGCCGACCTCCACGCGCATGTGGCCCACATGGCCCGGGTCCATCAGGACGTCGACGGCCGTCACGCGCCCGTCGATGACCGCGAGAGCCATCACGAAGGCCGCACCCGCGCCCGCCCCCACCAGCCCCGCCGCGCCGTCGACGAGCGCGGGGCGGGCCGTCCGCGCCAGCTCGGCGAGGCGCTCCGAGACCGCCTGGGCCCCGTGGGCGGTGGTCGCCCCGGCCCGTACCGCCTCCGCGTCGGCGCGCAGGAGGACCTCCGGGTCGAGGAGCGCGCGCACGGCGTCGGAGTCCCCGTCGTGCGCGGCGGCGTGCAGCGCGGCGACGACCTCCCGCTGGCGCGGAAGGTCCGGCTCGGGCATCTCCTCCGTACCTTGCACCCGGGTGGCCGCCCGGCTCACCAGCTGCCGGGTGGCCGCCGGGGTGCGGTCCACGACGGGCGCGATCCGGTCGATCGGCACCGCGAACATGTCGTGCAGCACGAACGCCACCCGCTCGGCCGGCGTCAGCGCGTCGAGGGCGGCGAGCAGGCCCGGGTCGACGGCGTCGGAGCCGCGCACCGGCTCGCGGGGCTCGCCCGTCGCCCAGGGATCCCAGGGGTCCTGGCGCCGGGACTCGCGCGCACGCAGCCGTTCCAGGCAGACGCGCGCGACGCCGGCATCGGCGTCCGCCTCGGTCCCTGAGGCCTGCACCGCTTGTACCGCGTCGTCGGCCTCGGCGAACGAGCCCAGCATCCGGTACGCGATCGCCCGCAGCCGCGCGGCATCGTCATGCCTCACCGCGTGATCGACCACCTCTCTGCCTCACGTTGCGGGATCAGTCGCCGTGACCCGTCCCGCCGCTGCCGAAGCCGCCGCTGGAGATCCCGCCCCACTTGCGCTTCTCCTCGCTCGGCGGGTCGGGTGAGGTCTCCGTGCCCGAGGTGCCGCCGTTCTTCAGTTCGTACGGCATGAGGCGGTGCTCGCCGTCGGTGTGGGGCATCTCCGCCGGCCGCCGGTACTCGGACATCTCGCCGGGAAGACCGCCCTCGGGCCGGTGCGGTTGCTCCTCGGCCTTGGGGGTGGCGGACTCTTTGTCCCGGACCCTCATCCCCAGCCAGAACGCGCCGATCAGTACGGCGACCACGACCAGGCCGCCGAGAACCTGGGCCAACCCGGACTGCCAGACTCCGGCCGCCGTCGTGACCCCTGTGGAATCCACGAGAAAACCGTTCATGTTCCAGAGATACCCATCTGGGGCCAATCTGAGCAATACGTAACAATCTGCATGGATCTGGATCCGGGCCCGGATCGGGACCTGCGGAATTCCGGTGAAACATTTCCCCGGGCCCGTCGCGTCATTGAGGTGTAGGGGGTCGCGTGACAGGGGGGAGGGACATGAAGCAGTCCCGCGCGGACGAGTTCCTGGAGTTCGCAGCTGCCAGGACGGGTCATCTGTACCGGTCGGCATGCCTGCTGACCAGCGGAGACACCCATCTCGCCGAGGATCTGGTGCAGGAGACGCTGGGCCGGATGTACGCGATGTGGGGTCGCGTCCACCGGATCGGGAACCCGGCCGGGTACGCGCAGACGGTCCTGGTCCGTACGTTCCTCAGTCACCGGCGCAGACGCTCCGCGACGGAGCGTCCCCTGGGGGAGCTGCCCGACCGGGCCCCGGAGGGCGGCGACGACCCGACGCTGCGGATCGCCCTGCTCGACGCCCTGGCGGCGCTCGCGCCCAAGGACCGGGCGGTGGTGGTGCTGCGGTACTGGGAGGACCGCAGCGTCGAGGAGACGGCCGACGCGATGCACGTCAGCTCGGCGGCGGTCCGTACACGCACGTCCCGGGCGCTGGCCAAGCTCCGGGAGCGGCTCGGCGGCAGCATCGTCGAGTTCGCACCCCACTGACCCCTGACCCCTGACCGACTGACTGCACTGACCGGCTGACCAGCAATTTCCTCAGCTTCCACTCTTCCTTTCACTCATGGACCGGAGACGGTGATTCGGCATGCCTCTGAACGAGGGACACGACGGTTTCGAGGACGAGCTCGGTGCGGCCCTGCGCCGTACCGGTGACGGCTTCGCCACCGAGGACAGCCGCGGCCTCGTGGCCGGTGGCCTGATCCGTGGCCGGCGACAGGTGAAGCGCCGCCGCGCGGCGGTCGTGACCAGCGGGGTGCTCGCGTTCGCGGCGGTGGGCGTCGGCGGGGTGTACGCCGGTGACCTGCTGGGTTCGGGCGGTTCGGGCAAGGGGGCCGACGGCTCCTCGGTCGCCGCGCCGAAGGGCACGGGCGTCGAAGGAGACCTGGCGGCCGTGCTCAAGGCGAACACCCCGGCCGGCACCTGGACCGTCGAGCACAGCGACTCCATGTCCGTCGCGGCCGTGTACGAGGACGGCAAGGGCCCGGCGGGTGTCACCGTCGGCCTCTACCGGGCGGGCGAGAGCGAGGAGACGGCCGCCGGTCAGGTGACGTGCCCGGACCCGACGTACGTCCCGCACGACGCCTGCACGAGCAGCACGCTGCCGAACGGCGACCGGCTGATGGTCCTCCAGGGGTACGAGTACCCGGACCGGCGCACGGACACGAAGAACTGGCGGGCGGTGCTGCTCACGAAGGACGGCTTCCTGGTCGACGCGAGCGAGTACAACGCGCCGAGCGCCAAGGGCTCCGAGGTCACCCGCGCGGACCCGCCCTTCAGCCCCGCGCAGCTGAGGACACTGGTCACGGCGGAGGGCTGGCGCCCGCTGTTCGAGCAGCTGCCGGCCCCGGAGGGGAAGCCCACCCCGGGCAAGGACACCCCGCCGCCGACGGTGGACGGCGCGGATGTCCAGGCGACCCTGCGCTCGCTGATGCCGAAGGGCCTGACGGTGGTCTCGGGCGGCGGCCAGGAGGACGAGTTCGCGTACGTGGTCGTGAACGACGGCAAGGGCAAGAGCCTCGTCCAGATCAACGTGCAGAACCACATGCAGGACGTCGCCCCGCGCCTCAAGGACGCCGGCACCAGGCTGCCCGACGGCCGGCTGGTCCTGGTGACCGAGGAGCCCGGCGAGAAGGGCGGCGCGGGCGTGATGGCGTGGACGGCCGAGTCCCTGACGCCGTCGGGCTTCCGGGTCGTGATCTCCGCGTTCAACACGGGCGCACAGCACGAGGCCGCGACGCGCGCGAAGCCCGCGCTGACGAAGGAGCAGCTGAAGGAGATCGCGCTGAGCCCGAAGTGGTCGAAGTTCGAGACGGAGTAGCGAGACGGAGTACCGAGACGGAGTACCGAGACGGACGGAGTAGAAGGCAGTGGGGCGGGGGCCCTCACTTCGCGTCGGCGTACCGCTCCACCGTCGCCGTCGTGAACGGGAAGCGCACCGGAGTGTGCCCGAAGGCGATGCGGCCGGCCTCGTCCCCGGCCGCGCGGATCGCCTCGGTCACGGCCTCGGCCTCCTCGGCCGGGCAGTGCACGATCACCTCGTCGTGCTGGAAGAAGACCAGCTCGGCCCGCATCCCGGCGGTGGCGCGCCGCAGCGCGGCGAGCATCAGCAGCGCCCACTCCGCCGCGCTGCCCTGGACGACGAAGTTACGGGTGAACCGGCCGCGCGCCCGGGAGTTGCCGGAGGCGTAGCCGGGCGTGTACTCGCCCTCCCGGGAACCGGATTCGTCGCCCCCGTCCCCACCCCCACCCTCCTGGGGGAGGCCGGCCTCGTCGTCCTCGGCCGCGCCGACGGCGCGGGGGCTGGTGCGGCCGAGCCAGGTCCGGACGAGGAGCCCGTCCTCGCCGGCCTTCGCGGCGTCGTCGACGTAGGCGACGGCGCGCGGGAAGCGGCGGCGGAGCGCCGCGAGGTTCTTCAGGCCGTCGCCGCTGGTCTGCCCGTAGATCGCGCCGAGGAGGGCGAGCTTGGCGTGCTCGCGGTCGCCGGAGAAGCCGCGGTCGGACAGCCGGGTGTAGAGGTCGTCGGGGTGCCCGGCGACCTCCATCAGGCCGGGGTCGCGGGAGATCGCGGCGAGGACCCGGGGCTCCATCTGGTCGGCGTCGGCGACGACGAGCCGCCAGCCCTCGTCGGCGACCACGGCCCGCCGGACGACCTTGGGGATCTGCAGGGCGCCGCCGCCGTTGGTGGTCCAGCGGCCGGTGACCGTGCCCCCGGGCTGGTACTCGGGCCGGAAGCGCCCGTCCCGCACCCAGTCCTGGAGCCAGGACCAGCCGTGGGCGGTCCAGATCCGGTACAGCTTCTTGTAGGCGACGAGGGGGGCCACGGCGGGGTGGTCGATCTCCTCCAGCTCCCAGCGGCGGGTGGACCGCACCCGGATCCCGGCCCGGGCGAAGGCCTTGACGACTTCGGCGGGCAGGTCGGGGCGGACGCGGTGGCCGAAGGCGGCGGAGACCTCGTCGGCGAGCTCGGCGAGGCGCCGGGGCTCGCCCCCGCCCGCGTACCGCTCGCCCAGCAGTTCCTGCAGCAGCTCCCGGTGCACGTCGGCCCGCCAGGGCAGCCCGGACCGATGCATCTCGGCGGCGACGAGCATGCCCGCGGACTCGGCGGCGGTGAGCAGCCGCATCCGCCCCGGGTGCGCGGTCCGGTCGTGGCGGGCGTGCTGCTCGGCGTAGACGGCGAGGAGGTCCTCGAAGGAGACGGCGGTGGCGCTGGGTCTGGCTTCGAAGAGGGAGTCCTGCGAGCCGGGCTCGGCGGCCCGCTGGGGCGGATCGGGCGGTACGGGAGCGTTCCGCAGGCGGGCGAGGGCGGCGGCCGCGGACCGGGGCTCCCCGAGCCGCCCCTCGTGGCCGAGGAGGAGCCCTTCGGCGACCTCGATGTCGTAACACCGCTCGACGCGCACCCCGGCGGCGAGCAGCCGGGGGTGGACCTCGGCGGTGGACCGCCACACCCAGCGGGCGACGCCGGGCCGGGAACGGACGGCCTCGACGAGGTCCGGCTCGCGCAGGACGGGTCCGGCGGGCAGCGCGTCGGTGCCGAGGGGGACGAGCCGCGCTCCGTCCCCCTCGGCCTCGGCGGCCAGCGCCCACCTCTCGCTCATGGGTGCGAGTCTGGCACCCACCACTGACAGTGCCCGGTTACGCCGCTCTGCCCGGTTACGCCGCTCTGCCGGGTTGCACCGCCCTACGGGGGGCTACGCCGCCCGGTGAAACAGCGCGGCGGCCTCGCCCCTGGACCCGACCCCGAGCTTGTTCAGGATGTTGGCGACGTGGAACTTCACGGTGGACTCGCTGATGTGCAGCTCGGCAGCGATCTGCCGGTTGCGGTGGCCGAGGGCGAGATGGGTGAGGACCTCCAGTTCGCGTTCGCCGAGGCCGGTGAGCGGGTCGACGGCGGCGACGGGCGCGTCGGGGGTGGCGAGCGGCAGGGTCGCCGTGAAGGTCGTGCCCCAGCCGGGGACGGCGTCGAACTCGAGGTGCCCGCCGAGCACGTCGAGGCGGTCGGTGATGCTCCCGGCGCCCGCCGGACAGGCGTCCAGGGCGCCGGGCCCGTCGTCCCGCAGGGTGGCCCGCAGCTCGTGCTCGGTGACCTGCCAGCCGACGTGGACCCGGCCGACCGCCTCCTGTTCGAGGACGACGAGCAGCAGCGCGCGCACGATGGCCCGCGCACCGTGGGCGACATCGGCCGGCAGGGCGCGGGAGGTACCGGGGGGCCCGAGTTCGAGCCGTACGGGGCTGTGCCGGAGCATCGTGCGCAGCCCGTCCGCGAGCCGTTCGAACGCTTCGAGGGCCGGCTCCTCGGCGACCGAGCGGTCCCGCTGGGCCTCGTTCCGCATCTGGATCAGGGCGTTGACGGCGAGGTCGGTGGCGGTGACCCGGGCGGACGCGTCGTCGAGGGCGCGGCTGCGGAGCACGGCGAGGATCCCGGAGAGCGCCGAGGAGTGCGCGGTCGTCAGCTCGGCGATGACCCGGGCCCGGGTGTCGGCGGCGGCCCGTGACCGGGCGAGGGCGCCGGGCATGGCTTCGACGGCGAACCGGTCGAAGTGACTGGTGACCAGATCCCAGAGGGTCTGAGCGACGCCGAGGACGTCGTCGGAGACAACCCCGTCCTCGTCCCGTACGAGTACGAGGACGGACCGCCGTGCGGTCGCGTCGCTGGTGACGGCGACGATCTCGCGCTCGGCACCACCGACGACAGCACGCCCCTGCCAGGGCCGGCCGGGGGTGCCGGAGGCGAGCAGCGGGGTGAGTTCGGCGGCGGTCGGCAGACCGTGGCCGGGCTCGCCGACGCTCTTGTACGGGGAGTGGGCGCAGTGGGTGGCGAGTTCGGCGGCGGCGCGGTGGGGGACCAGCGGGCCGAGGGCGGCGGAGAGCCGGGGCAGGATCTGTCCGAGCGGCTGCCGGATGACCTCGTACGCGGTGTTCAGCGTGATCGCGTCCATAGGGGGAGCTTAGGCCTGTCCTTTCGACTAGGCAGCCCTGCCCGAACGACGGGCGGAGAACAGAGCAAGGGAGGACAAGCTGGGCCCATCGACGAACAAGGTTCTACGGAGGCCGAGATGGAAGCGATCGTGTACGAGGAGTTCGGCGGCCCGGAGGTCCTGCGCCACGAGTCGGGCCTTGCGGTGCCCGAGCCGGGGGAGGGCGAGGTCCGCGTGAAGGTGGCGGCGGTGGGCGTCAACCCCGTGGACTACAAGCGCCGTTACGGCTGGGTGGAGGAGTTCTACCCGACGACGTTCCCGGCGATCCCGGGCCTGGAGTTCGCGGGCACGGTGGACGCGCTGGGCCCGGGGGTGACGGGGGTGCGGGTCGGCGACGAGGTCCTGGGCTGGACGAAGACGGGCGCGTACGCCGAGTACGCGTTGTCGGAGCTGTACGTCCCGAAGCCGGCGGAACTCTCCTGGGAGCAGGCCGCGAGCCTCCCCGTTGCGGGCGAGACGGCGGCGCGGGTACTGCGCCTGCTCGACGTGCGGGAGGGCGAGACCCTGCTGTTGCACGGCGCGGCGGGCGCGGTCGGCTCGGCGGCGGTCCAACTGGCGGTCGCGGCGGGCGTGACGGTGATCGGCACGGCGTCGGAGCCGAACCACGCGTACCTGAAGTCCCTGGGCGCGATCCCGGTGACGTACGGCGAGGGCCTCGCGACCCGCGTCCGCTCGGCGGCCCCCGCCGGTATCGACGCGGTCTTCGACGCGGCGGGCCACGACACGCTGCCGGTCTCGATCGACCTGATGGCGGGCGAGAAGACCCGCATCATCACGATCGCGGCCCCGGACGCGGCCGCCCACGGCATCGTCTTCTCGGGCGGGATCGGCGCTCCGGGGCAGGTCCGCGAGGACCTCACGACCCAGGCGAAGCTGGCGGCAACGGGCGCCCTGACGATCCGCCTGGCGGAATCCTTCCCCCTGAAGGAGGCGGCCCGAGCCCAGGAACTGAGCGAATCCGGCCGAGCGCGGGGCAAGTTGATCCTCCTGCCGTAACAACGCCCCGCCGTGGCAGGCTGTGGACCATGGGGTGGACCTACAAACTGCACGGCGGTGCAGCGACGGCACTGGGCGCCTCGCTGCTGCTCCTGACGGGGCTCACGTGGCTGCCGGGGACATTGCCGCTGACGTGGGCGGCGAGATGGCCGATGATCGTGATCGCCGCGCTGCTCTTCCCGATCTTCACAGCCGCTGTGGCACGCGTGATGCTGACCGGCGCGGACCGTCGCACGATGTGGGTGGCCTTCCGATGCCTGCCCCGCCGGGCCCAACTGGGTCTGGCGGCACTGGCCCTGTCGGGTGTGGTGATGCAGCTCCCCGGCGAGGGGGAGGGCAATCTCCAGTCCGCCGAGGCGAAGAACGCCCGCTACTACGCCTTCGACACCACGCCGCACAAGCGCGGCACGGTCGAGATCACCCAGAGCCAGTACCAGGCCGTCCTGGAGGCCGATCAGCGCATGATGTTCGGGATCCCAGGCACCCTCTTCATCGGCGCCGCCTACCTCGCCCTGGGCGCCGGAGAACTGCGCCGGGCGGACCGAGGGGCCAGGCCCTAGTCGGCGGGCTGGCCGGCGAAGAGCTCCTCGGCGTCGGTGGCCGTGATCGCGCGGTCGAGCCAGGTGTCGAGGACGTCGGTGTCCGCGCACGTGGAGATCCGCCGGGCGGCGGCCTCGGGGACGTCGACCCCTCGCGCGGCGAGCACGCGGAGGACGGCGTCGGCCTTGCCTTCGACCTTCCCCTCCGCCTTGCCTTCGACCTTCCCTTCGGCCTTGCCCTTGGCTTTACCTTCCACTTCGCCTTCGGCCTTGCCCTTCAGGAACGTCTCCTCGACGAGAGTCCCTCGGCCGGGGAAGAAGCTGCCCACGCTCATCAATTTCCTCCAGGTCTTGCGGGCCGGGGTGTCGCCCAGGCCGATCTCCAGCAGTTCCGAGTAGTACGCGACGGAGTCGGTGTCGCTGCCGGCCGTGCCCAGGGCGCGTGCCAGTGCCTCCAAGGTCGGGGTCATGTCCCGATCGCGGCGATGAGTCATGGCGGAGAAGGCCGCCGTGGCCAGATTCCGGCTCACCTCGTCCGGGTCGGTGATCACCGGGACGTTGTCCGGCCCGAGAACGAGGGGGCGGGTGGTGAGGGAGTGCCAGTGATCGACGCTGGTGTTGAAGGGGCCGGCGGCCCATCGGGCCGTGCGCCGGTCCGGGCAGACGACGAGAAGGAGCGCCGGCATCTCGTACTTCGCCATGAGGTACGCGAGGTAGTGCGTCCAGCTCAGTGCCTTGTCCGGGTCCCGCCGCCCCTGTAGCTCGATCGCGAGGAGGAATGCCCTCCCCTCGGACGGGGTGACGCGCAGGAGGCTGTCGACCTGGCGCTCCAGTGGCTGTAACGCGGTCATGTCCGGCGTCAGCGCCTCGATCGACGCCTTGGGTGCCAGCCCCACACCGAGGATCTTGAAGACCGGCGTCAGCAGCTCCGGCCGGTCCTGGAAGATCCGATGAGAGGCCTCATGCGATGAAGTGACCATGTGGGGAACGTAGAGGGCGCAGAGTCGTCTGGCATATGCCACTGGCTCGTGACCACCGGAAAGAGTGGTGAGCGCGCCCCGAAGTTGACGCCCGCACCGCCAGGACGGGGCGGTGACCCGGCTCCGACCCTGGTCACCGCCCCGTCCACCCACCTTCGCCGCTCAGCGCGTCGCGCGCCACGCGGGGAGGGCGGAGGCGGCCGCAGCGACCAGGGCGCACGTTCCCGCCGCCCCGCCCACGGTGCTCCATGGCACGGTGAGCGCGACCGGGGCCGAGAGGGCCGTGAGGGCGGCGCCCTGGACGGCCAGGCAGGCCGCCGTCACCGCGAGGCCCAGCGCCGTGCCGATCGCCACCGCGAGCGCGGACTCGCCCGTCACGACCCGCAGGATCTGGGACCGGGTGGCACCGGCCAGGCGGAGTGCGGCGAGCTCTGCGCCCCGTACCGACGTCGCCATCAGGAGCGTGTTGGCGAGGGCGATCACCGTGTAGACGAGGGCGATGCCGAGAACCAGGAGCAGACCGAGCCGGGTCTCCGGACTGGACGCCGGGTACGTGGCGGCCGCCCAGGCGTCCACGCTCCGTACGGTCCCGCCGGCAGCCGCCAGGGCTTCGACGTCCACGCTCCGTACGGTCCCGCCGGCCGCGCCCAGGGCCTCGGAATCCGCGCCCCGTACCGTCCCGCCGGCCGCGGCCAGGGCCCCGGCATCCACGCCGCGCACCGCCCCACACCCGCCCGCCCGGTCCCCCGAGTCCACCCCTCGTACCGTCCCTCCGCCAGCCGTGAGGGACTCCGCGCCCCGCGCGTCGATCCGGTCCACGACCGACCCCGGGGCGTTCGCGCGCGTCACGTAAGGCCCGTTGTCGCCGGTCCCGAGGGCGAGTACCGCCGCCACCCGCAGCCGTACCGGTCCGCTCCCGTCCGCGCGCCACACCTCCACCACCTCACCGACCCTCCGCCGCTCGAACTCCTCGTTCACGACGATCGACCGGTCGTCCAGGTCGGCCACGTCCCCCGCCACCACCGGCAGCCGCGCCAGTTCCGCGAAGGCCGCCGGGTCGGACACCGCCCGTGCCCCGTACTTCACCAGCGCCTCCGTCCCGTCCCGTACGAAGACGGAGGTCGCGCCCGTCGCCGACGTACCCCGCACCGGCCGCAGGTCGTCCCCCGTCACCACCCACTCCGCCCGCGTCTGCTCCCGCGCCTCCGCCGCCTTCGCGCTCGTGACCGTCGTCGAAGCCCCCAGCAGCGAGCCGGCCAGCGCGACCGTCACGAGAACCGGCGCGGCGACCGCGGCGGTACGGCGGACGGCAGCCGCGCTGTTCTCCCGTACGAGCATCCCGATCGCCCCGGGCAGCCGTACCGCCCGCGCCACCGGCCTGACCAGCACCGGGGCGAGCAGGGCCACGCCCGCGATCAGCAGCATCGGCACCGTCGTGTACGTCTTCCGCTTCAGCAGCTCCGACGGGTCGGTGACACACGTCCACACCAGCAGCCCCGCACCCGTCACCAGCAGCCCCGTGCCGAGCAGTGCCCGGCCGAGCGGTAGCACGTCCGCGTCGACGTCCGCCTCCCGCAGCGCGTCCGCGGGACCTACCCTCCCCGCCCGCCGCGAGGCGGCGAAGGCCCCGGTGAGGGCGACGGTCACACCCGTCCAGAAGGCCACGTGGAAGGGCCACGCGGCGCCACCGATCGCGAACCAATCGGGCGCGAGGTCCCCGTCCACCAGCACCCGCGCCAGCCACGGCGCCGCCCACCCGCCCAGCGCGCACCCGGCGGCCGAGGCGAGCACCCCGACCCCGGCGGCCTCCGCGAGCAGCATCCGCCGTACCTGACCGGGCGTCGCGCCCGCCGTCCGCAGCAGCCCGAACTCCCGCCGCCGCAGGGCGACCGCGAACGCGAACGTCGACGCGACGACGAAGACCGACACGAAGGTGGTGACGCCC
Source organism: Streptomyces sp. NPDC058579 (assembly GCF_042718575.1). Classification (NCBI taxonomy): domain Bacteria; kingdom Bacillati; phylum Actinomycetota; class Actinomycetes; order Kitasatosporales; family Streptomycetaceae; genus Streptomyces; species Streptomyces sp. NPDC058579. The sequence goes on along the minus strand of NZ_JBHXPI010000001.1, from coordinate 62,789 downwards.
CCGGCCGTGCCGAGGAGGGCGTTGACGGCGACGAGCGCCTCGGCGTCCCGCTCCGGTTCGGGGTCGGCGAGCCGCCGCTCGTTCCCGGTGAGCACCTGGGCCCGGTCCCCGACGAGCGTACGGACCTCGGCGGCGGGGCCGTGGACGCCGACGGCGTCGGGGCCACCGGCGGTGGTGACGGTCCAGCGGGCCTTCAGTTCGGCAAGCAGTTCGATATCCACAGGCTGTGGACGGTCGAGCTTCCTCGACACGGTGGCGGTACCAGGACCCCGCCGTACCTCGACGCTGACCGCGTCCCGCCCCTTCACGACCACGGGCGCCGCCGCGAACCGCTGCGGTGCGCGTTCGGGCGCGTCGAAGGTGGCGGAGAGGCCGAGGCCCATGGTGGTGAGGAGCCCGACGCCGAGGGCGAGGGCGACGAAACTGCCGAGGAAGGCGGCCCAACGGGCCCGAAGCCCGGAGAGAACGACGGTCAGCACGGAAGAACCTCCACGCCATAACCGACGACCTCGGACCCGGCCACCTCGGACCCGGCCACCCCGGAGTCAGCCGTACCGACCCCGGCCCCACCGCCGCCAGCCGTCTCCAACCCGGCCATCCGCCCCGCGACCCCGTCCACCGTGGGCCCGTGCAGCTCCCCCTCCACCCGCCCGTCGACCAGGAACACCACCCGGTCCGCGCGCGCCGCCGCCACCGGGTCGTGCGTGACCATGACGATCGTCTGGCCGTCCCGGTCCACCAGCTCCCGCAGCATCGTCAGGACCTCGCGGCTGGTGGTCGAGTCCAGGGCCCCGGTCGGCTCGTCGCCGAAGAGCACCGCGGGCCGGGTGATCAACGCCCGGGCGATCGCGACCCGTTGCTGCTGCCCACCGGACAGCTCCCCGGGCCGGTGCCTCTCCCGCCCACCCAGCCCGACCCGCTCCAGCGCCGCCCGCACCTCGCCCCGCGCCACCCGCCGCCCCGCGAGCCGCAGCGGCAGGGCCACGTTCTGGGCGGCCGTCAGGGAGGGCAGCAGGTTGAACGACTGGAAGACGAAGCCGATCCGGTCCCGGCGCAACAGCGTGAGGCGCCGCTCGCTCAGCCCCGCCAACCCGATCCCGCCCACCTCGACCGTCCCGCCCGTGGGCCTGTCGAGGCCCGCCGCGCACTGCAGCAGCGTGGACTTGCCGGAGCCGGAGGGCCCCATGACGGCGGTGAAGGTCCCAGTACGGAAGTCCAGATCGACGCCGTCGAGGGCGCGGACGTCACGGTGGTGGCGGCGAAGCCCGATCAGCCGAACGGCGATGTCGTGGCGAGTTGAGGTTGAGGTCATGCCTCAAGCGAACCCTGGCCTCACCCTCTGATCACGACCACTGAAGGGCGTCTCCAAGGTATGCCTGCCCCTACCTCCGCCGTACGCCCTACCCCCTCCGTACCGCCGCCACGAACACCTCCAGCGCATCCAGCGGCTCCCGACCGAGCAGCCCCCGCAGGTCGCTCTTGACCCCCGTACCGTCCATGAAGCCGTGCGCGATCGCCGAGTACGTCCCCGTCAGCATCGGCACCTGGAAGTCCACGGCCCCGGAGGCCACGATCGCCGTACGCGCCTCGGAGAGCGTCCCGGGTGCGTACGTGGCGCCGAGCGCACGCGCCAGGTCCGCCCCGCCGAGCGGCCGTTCGCCGACGAGCTCGTAGGTACGGCCGGCGTGCGCGGCCGGGTCGGTGGCGACGCGGACCGCGATCTCGGCGAGGTCCTCGCGCGCCACGGCGGCGAGCCGGCCGTCCCCGAGGGGGCCGGTGATGCGGTTGTCGGCGTCGGGCGCCGCGATCCAGGTGAGGAACTCGGCGTACAGCCCGTTGCGCAGCACCGTCCACTCCACGCTCGACCGCTGGAGCCGCCGCTCGGTCCAGCGGTGGGCGAGGGAGTACGTGAGGTGGTCGCCGTCGCCGGAGAGGCTGGTGTAGACGATGTGCCGGACCCCGGCCGCCTCGGCGGCGGATATCGCGGCCTCGTGCCGGCCGATCACGATGTCGTCCTCGCCGTATCCGGCCGAGATCAGCAGCAGGGTGTCCACCCCGGCGAAGGCCTCCGGCAGCGTCGAGGGCGCGTCGAAGTCGACGGGCCGGGTGCCGGGCAGCCCGGCACGGGTGCCGAGGACCACGTCCTCCCGCCCGGCGAGGCGCTCCGCGACGAGCGAGCCGAGCCCGCCGGAGACACCGGTGACGAGCAGCATGATTCCCCCTGGTTTCGTGGTTCTGTCCGTTCAGGACCATCCTGGAGGCGACGCGCGGATCTTGTAAGGAGGCACATTCATGTACGAGGGGCACACCGAGGTAACCGGGTCGGAAGCCACGCTCGAAACCACAGACCCCCTGGTGAGCTGTGCGGAGGAGTGCGGCGTACGGGATGTCCAGGACCGCCTCGGCGACAAGTGGACGGTGCACGTGGTCGTCGAACTGGCGGCGGGCGCACGGCGCTTCAAGGAGCTGCAGCGCCTGGTCACCGGGATCTCGCAGCGGATGCTGACGCTCACGCTGCGCCGCCTGGAGCGGGACGGCCTGGTGACGCGGACGGTGTACCCGACGACGCCGCCGCAGGTGGAGTACGAGCTGACGGCGACCGGGCACAGCATGACGCACCTGATCAAGCAGCTGATCGACTGGTCGCTCGACCACCGCGCGGTGATCGGCCGGGCGCGCGAGGCATGGGACGCGAAGCAGACGTGAGCACGAAGACGACGGTGGACAGGGCCTTGGAGACGGCTCTGTACACGGACGAAGACACGCCCCTGGACTCGGCGGCCTCCATGCTCGCGGCGGACCGCTCGGCGGACGCGGAACTGGCGCGCCGGGGCGAGGAGTTCGTACGCAAGGCATGGGAGCGGGGCTGGCAGCCGGCGGATCTCGTACGACTGGTGAAGCGGGACCTGGCGGAGGAACACGTACGGCTGGCGGGCTCCTTGATCGCGGCGGAGACGGCCGGCTACGCGCACCTGCCGCACCGCTGGGCGTCCCAACTGACGGACCTGGACACAAAGCCCGCCCGTGGCTCGGACCGCTTCTCGTCGGCGACGACGGCCCTTGAGCTGTACCGCCTGCTGGTACGGCTGCCGTCCCTGGAGCCGGTGGGCCCGGTGCCGGGCGACGCGCTTCCGGCGCCGGCGGCGGGGGAGCCGCGGATGCTGACGCGGGTACGGGCGCTGCTGGCGAAGGCGGAGGCGACGGGGTACCCGGAGGAGGCGGAGGCGCTGACCGCCAAGGCCCAGGAACTGATGGCCCGCCACAGCCTGGACGAGGCTGCGCTCGCGTCGCGTACGCCCTCCGGTGATGTGCCGGGGGCGATACGGATCGGGGTGGAGCCGCCGTACGAGCAGGCGAAGGCGATCCTGCTGGACGCGGTGGCGACGGCGAACCACTGCCGGGCGGTGTGGAACGAGCCGTACGGCTTCTCGACGGTGGTCGGCTTCGAGGCTGACCTGGATCCGGTGGAGCTGCTGTACACCTCGCTCCTTGTGCAGGGGACGGCGGCGATGACGCGCGCGGAGGCGGAGCAGCGGGCGGGCGGCCGGAAGCGTACGAAGTCCTTCCGGCAGTCGTTCCTGCTGGCGTACGCGAACCGCCTGGGCGCCCGCCTCGCGTCGACCGCGCGCCGGGTGACGGCGGAGGAGCCGACGCTGCTTCCGGCGCTGCGCAGCCGCGAGGCGGCGGTCACGTCCCACACGGACGAGATGTTCCCGCAGACGCGGACGACCCGGGTCCGGGCGATGTGGGACGAGGCCGGCTGGACCCACGGCACGACGGCGGCGAACGCGGCGGGCCTGGGGCGCCGGGGGCGGGGGGAGGTGGAGGGCGCGTAGGTCTGTCAGGCGGCGCGGCAGAGCGCGGAGGGGTCGACGGTCGCGCCGCTGATGGTGGTGGTCGTCGTCCGGGCGGACCGCTTGCGGGCGAAGACGACGAGCCGCAGCACGACGAACCGCGCGACACCGGCGAGCGCGGAGGCGGACAGGTAGACGACCTGCTGGAGCACGGCACTGGGCGCGGCGACGAGCAGCTGCAGGACGAACATGGCCACGCAGGTCATCGCGTACGCGGCCACCGCGGACCCGGCCGACTGCAGGTGCTGACGCCGGGTCGCCCGTTGGCCGGCACCGAAGGTGAAGCGCGCGTGCAGCTCGGTGGCGAGCAGCGTGGAGACGACGGCGACGAGGGCGTTCGCCAGGGCCCAGGGCACCCAGGAGGCGAGGGCCGCCACACCGAAACTGGAGGCGACCCCGACGCCACCACCACAGAGCACGAACCGCACGAAGGCAACGAAGGCACCGGGCGAGGCGGGCTGCCGCCGACTGCTCTGCGCTTTCTCCATGATCCGACCCCTTAGGTGCCTCAGCGTTGTTTCAACGTGTGGCGCCATAGTGGCACATCGATGGCGCCATGGCGAGCGACTGGCGTGAGCTGATGCGGGGATGGGGCCCCGGAGGGGGGTTTCCGATGGGCGTGACTGGGGGCCCGATAGGCCCTCTGGTCTGCCAAGTTGATGCCCAGGGAGGGTGTGATGCCGTCGGCGTCGAGCTTGGCGCCAGCGGATCGTAAGGGTGGCGCCGACGTGTGCCACAGTGGGGCCACGCGGCCCCGGGGGGTCAGGCTGCACCGCCCACGGCCCCGCCCCACCCCCCAGGCCAGACCCGAACCGCCCACGGCGCCCCGCCACATCACCCCGTCTGGCCGCGCCCCGTACCCCCACCATAAAAACCCCGCCCTCCGGCGGTGCCCGCCCCAAGAGCCGCCCTCCGGAAGCCCGTCCCGGTGGCGCCTGCCTCCGGCGGCACCCCGCCACAAGGCCCCACCCGGCGCCCGCCCTCCCGGTGGCGCCCCGCCCTCCGGCGGTGCCCCGCCTCAAGGTCCCACCCGGCGGCGCCCCGCCCTCCCGGCCCCCGGCAGGGGTCCCCACCCCACCCACACCCCCGCCCCCGGCAGGGTTTCGGGAAGGGGTGGGGTGGGGGGAATCAACCGCTTCATACCGCTTCGCGGATAGGCTCCCGCCATGAGCTGGCTCCGGGCCCTGAAAGCGACCGCCCGTTCCGGGCTCACCGTCGAGCGGCGCCGGCTCGAACCGCTCGTCGCCGCCCGCGCAGCCCTCGGCCTCGCCCTCGTCGTCGGCGCGACGCTCGCGCTCTTCGGCCCGGGTGCCGCCATCAGCTCCGCGTTCGGCGCCTTCCAGGCCGCCATCGCCACGTTCCAGCGGTCCTGGCGCCCCCGCCCCACCCTCGCCCTCGCCTCCGGCGCCAGCCTCGCCGTCTCCACCTTCCTCGGCTACGTCACCGGCGCCGGCACCCACCCCGGCCCCTTCCTCGCCCTGCTCGCCGTCTGGACGTTCCTGTCCGGTCTCGCCTGGGCCGCCGGCCCGACCATCGGCATCATCGCCTCCTCCAACGTCGCGATGATGCTGGTCACCGTCACCCTCCCCACCTCCGTCGCCGCGGCCGCCGGCCACGCCGCGATGATCGCCGTCGGCGGCGTCGTCCAGGCGGCCCTCGTCGTCCTGCTCCCCGTCCGCCGCTGGGGCGCCCAGCGCGACGCGCTCGCCGACGCCCTCGCCGCCGAGGCGGACTACGCCCGGCGGCTCCGCCAGGACCCGGTCGCCCCCTTCGACCCCGTCCCCCTCATGACCGCCCGCAGCGCCGCCGCCGTCACACCCCGCCAGGCCCGCAGCCGTCCCGCCGAACTCCACGGCGCCCGGGGCCTCGCCGAGCGGATCCGCCCCGTGCTCGCCTCCCTCGCCGACCCCGCCGTCGGTGCCCCCGCCGAGGGCCCGCAACGCGACCGCGTCCGCGAACTCCTCGCCGCGGCCGCCTCCGTCCTGGACGCCGCCGCCCACGCGATCCGGCACGGCGAGCCCGTCGACCTCCCGCCCGGCGCCGTCGCCGCCCTCCGCACCCCCGACACCGTCGCCATCCTCGACGGACCACCCCGCCGCGCCGCCGTCCGCCTCGCCGCCCTCCTGGACGACGTCGTCGAGACGGCCGAACCCCGTACAGAAACCCGTACACCAACCCCCACAGAAACCCGCACACAAACCCCCACGGCAGCCGGCGCACAAACCCGCACCCAGACCGCCTCCCAGTCCCAGTCCCAGCCCAAGTCCCGCGCCCGCCCCACCCTCCTCCGCCTCGCCCCCGTCGTCGCCGCCCGCATGCGCGCCGAACTCCGCCCCGACTCCCCGGTCTTCCGGCACGCCGTCCGCGTCACCGCCGTCACCACCGCCGGCTACGTCCTGGGCTCCGCCCTCCCCCTCGGCCACGGCTACTGGGCCCCGATGGCCTCCGTGATGGTCATGCGCCCCGACTTCTCGCAGACGTACTCCCGTTCCGTCGCCCGCTTCGGCGGCACCCTCGTCGGCGTCGCCCTCGCCACCGCCGTCGTCGAGGTCGCCGACCCCGGCGTGTACGCCTCCGCCTCGCTCGCCGTGGCCTGCGCCTTCGGGATGTACCTGCTGATGCGCACCGGGTACGCCGTGAGCCAGGTGTGCGTCGCCGCGTACGTCGTGTTCCTGCTCGGCATGGGCGGTTCGGCCTGGACCCAGACCGTGTACGAGCGGGTGGTACTCACCCTCCTCGGCGGGGTCCTCGCGATGCTCGCGTACGCCGTCTACCCCGCCTGGGAGACGCCCCGGCTGCGCGGCCGCCTCGCCGACTGGCTGGTGACCGACGGCCGTTACGCCGCCTCGGTCGTCGCCCACTACGCCAACCCGGCCGGCCACGTCTGCGCCGACGTGCGCGAGGCGCTGCTCGACACCCGCGCCGCCCGGATCGCCTGGCAGGAGGCGTTGGACCGGGCGACCCACGAACCGGTGCGCCACCGCGGCCTGTCACGGGCCGCGGCGGACGACGCGGGGCACGCGCTGGCCCAGTTCGGCCGGGTCGCGATGCTGATGGAGGCGCATCTGCCGGAACGCGGCGCCCCGCCCGTCCCGGCCGCGGCGACCCTCGCGGAGGCGCTGCGCCGGTCGACGGAACGGGGCGGGAAGGCGGTACGGGAGCGCAGGGTGCCGGAGTGGGACGAGCTCCGCGAGACGGTCGCGAACTCCGGGCCGCTGATGACGGACCCGCTGCTCCGCAAGGGCGCGGGTCTGCTTCTGGACGCCCTGGACGACCTGTCGGAGTCCCTCGCCCCACCCACGGACCGCGCCTGACGGCACCGCACCGGCCCGGGACTGCACCCGCCCGGGACCGCACCCGGCCTCCCGCCAATGCCGCTACCAACTCGCCTTACGCACCCCCGGCAAGAACCCCGCATGAGCCTGCTCCCGCAGCCGCACCCGTGAGATCCCGAACTTCCGCAGGTGCCCCCGAGGCCGCCCGTCCACAGCGTCCCGGTTGCGGACGCGCGTCGCGCTCGCGTCACGCGGCTGGCGGCGCAACTCCCGCACAGCCGCCTCCCGCACAGCCGCCTCCCGCACTGCCGACTTCCGTACAGCCGCCTCCTGTACCGCCCCCTCCCCTTCGGCCCCCGGAGCGGACGGCCGCCGGATGATCTCCTTCAGCTCGGCGCGCCGCGCCGCGTACCGCTCCACCACGCCCCGCCGCCGCTCGTTGCGCGCGATCTTGCTCTTCTTCGCCATCAGATCCGCACCCCCCGCGCCCGGATCCGGGCCACGGCGGCCTCGACGCCGATCGTGTCGACGGTCTTGATCGCGCGGGCGCTCAGCGTCAGCCGGACGTACCGGCCCTCGCTCGGCAGCCAGTAGCGCTTCTTCTGGATGTTCGGGTCGAACCGCCGTGACGTGCGGCGGTGCGAGTGCGAGATGCGGTTGCCGAAGCCGGGCTGTGCGCCGGTCAGCTGGCAGTGGGCGGACAAGGGTGACCTACCTCTCGGATGAAGGCGGAGAAACTAGTTGGAAACGAGAACCATTTTCATTTACTCTACACACCATGGCCCGCAACGAACTCCGCCCGATCATCAAGCTCCGGTCCACCGCCGGCACCGGCTTCACCTACGTCACCCGCAAGAACCGCCGCAACGACCCCGACCGCCTCACCCTGCGCAAGTACGACCCCGTCGCGGGCCGGCACGTCGACTTCCGAGAGGAGCGCTGAGCACCATGCGCCACGACATCCATCCCCCGTACGGCCCGGTCGTCTTCCGTGACAAGGCCGGTGACTTCGCCTTCTTGACCAGGTCCACGCTCACGAGCGAGAAGACCGTCGTGTGGGAGGACGGCAACACCTACCCCGTCGTCGACGTCGAGATCTCCTCGGCGAGCCACCCCTTCTACACCGGCACCGCGCGCGTACTCGACACCGCCGGCCGCGTCGAACGTTTCGAGCAGCGGTACGGACGGCGCGAGGCGGCGCGTTGATGTCCACGCCTTCCCAAGGGGGCCCCGGCCCCCTCTCCGTCGCCCTGGTCGGCGGCCTCCACTCCGAAGCCCGCCGCACCACCGTGGACCGGCTCCTCTCCGCCGTCCCCGGTAGCGTCGCGCTCCACCACGACCTGGCGACCGCCTCGGAGACCGGGACGGTCGCCCGTACGGTCCGCGACGCCACCGGCGTCCTGTCCACCGGCGAGACCCCGCTCGTCAACGACTGCGCCTGCTGCGCCCTGCGCGAGGACCTCGTCCCCGAGCTGCGGCGACTCGCCGACTCCGGGCTCACCCGGCTCGCGGTCGTCGAACTCTGGGACTCCGTCGAACCCAAGGCGATGGCCGAGGTCGTGGTCGCGGCCGGGCTCCGGCTGACGTCCGTGATCACCGCCGTCGACCCGGCCCTGGTCCTGCCCTGCCTCGGCAACGGCGACGACCTCGCCGACGTCGGGCTCGCGGCCGCCGCCACCGATCAGCGCACCGTGGCCGACACCTGGGCGCGCCAACTGGAGTACGCGTCCGTCCTGGCCGTCGTCGAAGACCCGGAGGGCGGCCCGGCCGCGGACGACACGGACCGCGCGCTCCTCACGCAACTCCACCCCACCGCCCGCCAGATCCCCGTCGCCTCAGAGCCCAACCGCGCCCCCGCCCCCACCCCCACCTCAGCCCCCGCCCCCACCCCCACCTCAGCCTCCGCCCCCATTCCCACCTCAGCCCCCGCCCCCACCCCCACCTCAGCCTCCGCCCCCACCCCCACCTCAGCCTCCGCCCCCATTCCCGCCTCAGCCCCCGCCCCCGGCGCCGACGGTACGGAGCTCGCCGCAGCCGCCCTCGCGGGCTTCGACGTCGAGGCCGCCGCGGCGGCCCAGCACCCGGCCTGCGCGCTGCTGCCCCAGGAGGCGGACGACAGCGGGGTGACCACCTTCGTCTGGCACCACACCAGGCCCTTCCACCCCGCGCGGCTGTACGCGGCCCTGGAGGAGCTGACCTGCGCCGCCGCCCGCAGCCGTGGCCGTTTCTGGCTCGCCGACAAGCCCGACGTCCTGCTCCACTGGGACGCCGCCGGTGGCGCGCTCTGCGTCGAGAGCGTCGGCCCCTGGCTGGTCTCCCTGCCCGACGCGGCCTGGGAGATGATCCCGCCCGTCCGCCGGGCCGCCGCCGCCATGGACTGGCACCCCGAACACGGCGACCGCTGCCAGCACCTGGTCTTCACCTCGCCCGGCCTGGACCGCGAGGGCCTCGCCGAGGTCCTCGACTCCTGCCTGCTCACCGATGCCGAGTACGCCGCCGGGCGCGAGGCCTGGAAGCAGCTCCCGCCCGCCTTCGACTCCCTCCTGGAGGTCTGACCGTGCCCCCCAAGTCCCCCCGAACCCCTGCCAAGACCTCCAAGTCCTCCAAGTCCGCCAGGTCCGCCAACTCGTCCAAGCCCCGACCGAACCCTTTGGACCGCGACGGCGTCTCATACGTCGACTACAAGGACACCGACCTCCTGCGGAAGTTCATCTCCGACCGGGGGAAGATCCGAAGCCGTAGGGTGACGCGCGTGAGCGCGCAGCAGCAGCGCCAGATCGCCCGGGCCGTCAAGAACGCCCGCGAGATGGCACTCTTGCCCTACTCGTCGGTAGCTCGCTGACGCCAGGCCTCGCGTGCGGGGTCACGTGGACGAGGTCGCACGGAGTCGCGTAGTCGCTACGCCACCCCCCGTGCACGTGCATCTGCTCATGCATTGGCATATGAACACAGCTATGATCCGAGGAAGTTGACACCTGCATCAATCATCTCGGGGAGCTACCAGTGCATCATGCGCATGCGCATCACGCGTACAACGGCATGGCGGCCACGGAGCTCCAGGATGTCGTGTGGCAGAAGAGCCGGCACAGCAACTCCCAGGGTTCCTGCGTGGAGTTCGCCAAGCTGCCGGGCGGGAACGTCGCCGTGCGCAACTCGCGCCACCCGGACGGACCCGCGCTGGTCTACACGCCCGCCGAGATAGAGGCGATGCTCCTGGGCATCAAGGACGGGGAGTTCGACCACTTGGTGTGACACGAGGAAGGGCCCCGGCGTCCCCGCCGGGGCCCTTCCTCTATATGTGTACCGGGCGGATACACGCGTAGAACGCGTGCAGCCAGAAGGAGCGTCCCGTCACTCCTGTCCGAGCCGGAACAGCGCCCAGACCACCTTGCCCTGCAGCGTCCCGGCCAGCGGGTGCCAGCCCCAGCTGTCGCTGAAGGAGTCGACCAGGAAGAGCCCGCGTCCCGACTCCGCCGCGAAGTCCTCGTCCCGCGAGCGCGTCTCCGGGCTCTTGTGGCTGGGGTCGCGCACCGCGCAGACCAGGCGGCTGGTCCAGCGCATCAGATGCAGGCGGACCGGGGGAGTGTTCCGGCCTTCGTCCGAGCCGTACTCCGGCGCGTAGTCCGGCGTCGACTCCGACGGGAGCGCGTGGCGCAGCGCGTTGGTGACGAGTTCGGAGACGACCAGGGCGACGTCGTCGAAGCGTTCGGTGAGATCCCACTGCGCGAGCGTGGCCCGGGTGAACTTCCGTGCGCCGCGCACCGCTTCGTACGCGGGCGGCAGGGCGCAGGAGGCCGAGTTGGAGACCGTGGCGGGATCGATCGGCGGAAGCCCCTGCCGTAACGGCTCGAGCATGGTCGATCCATTCGTCCCCATGCGAGGCACTCCCGGGAATCGCGGCGAATCGCGGATGTGGTGCGGTTGCGCGGGGTCCATCGTTCCGAATGCGACCACTGGATGCAAGGGCAGATGCACGTGCACGCGCCGGACCTGTCCGGCCCCGTGCCGATTTTATGCATATCTTCTGCGCATCGATTTCGTCTTGATCGGGAAGTCGCCCTGAAGTCGCCGTCTTTCCGTAATCGAATGTGTACGCGCTGAAGCGTTTAGTGGCAGAATCCGGGGCTCCGGGGGCCCGAGACCGCGAAGGAGAGGCTGGAGCCGTGACCGCAGTCGAATCGAGCGGAGCGAGCGGAAGCGTCGTGCGACGCATCCTGCTGGGTTCGCAGCTGAGGCGGTTGCGCGAATCGCGCGGCATCACCCGCGAGGCGGCCGGCTACTCGATCCGTGCGTCGGAATCCAAGATCAGCCGTATGGAGTTGGGCAGGGTGAGCTTCAAGGCAAGGGATGTCGAGGACCTGCTCACGCTCTACGGGGTCAGCGACGACTCCGAGCGCGGTTCGCTGCTCGGGCTCGCCCGCGAGGCCAACGTGGCGGGCTGGTGGCACAGCTTCGGCGACGTGCTGCCCGGCTGGTTCCAGACGTACATCGGCCTGGAGGGCGCCGCCTCGCTCATCCGGATCTACGAAGTCCAGTTCGTGCACGGCCTGTTGCAGACCGAGGCGTACGCGCACGCCGTCGTCACCCGCGGCATGCCCGACGCTCCGCGCGCCGAGATCGACCGCCGCGTCGCGCTCCGCCTGGAGCGCCAGAAGGTCCTCGTCTCCGAGCGCGCCCCGCACTTCCACGCCGTCCTCGACGAGGCGGCCCTGCGCCGCCCTTACGGCGACCGGGCCGTGATGCAGGGCCAGTTGAGGCACCTGATCGAGATCTCCGAGCATCCGCACATCACGCTCCAGGTGATGCCCTTCAGCTACGGCGGACACGCGGGCGAGAGCGGCGCCTTCACGATGCTGAGCTTCCCGGAGTCCGACCTCTCCGACGTCGTCTACCTGGAGCAGCTGACCAGCGCGCTGTACCTCGACAAGCGCGAGGAGGTCGCCCAGTACGCGCGCGTGATGGAGCGGCTGGCCCAGGAGAGTCCCGATCCGGCCGAAAGCCGTGATCTTCTTCGGGGACTCCTTCAACTCACGTAGGACGTAAGTACGATGACGTGACATCAGTAAACGCAGCCATCACGGCCGTCCCGGCCGTCACGGTCGCCACAGCGTCCGCCACCGCGGGTTAAGGGGTCTCGCCTCATGTCCTACTTCACCGACCTGGCTCACCAGTACATAGACGGCGAGTGGAAGCCGGGCAGCGGCTCGTGGGACATCATCGACTTCAACCCGTACACCGGGGAGAAGCTCGCCTCGATCACCGTCGCCACCGCCGACGAGGTCGACCGCGCCTACCGGGCCGCCGAGCGCGCCCAGCGCGAGTGGGCCGAGACCAACCCGTACACCCGCCGGCTCGTCTTCGAGCGCGCACTGCGGATCGTCGAGGAGCGCGAGCAGGAGATCGGCGACACGATCGTCGCCGAGCTCGGCGGTACGCGCCTGAAGGCGGCCTTCGAGCTGCACCTCGCCAAGGAGTTCCTGCGCGAGGCGATCCACCTGGCCCTGCGCCCCGAGGGCAGCATCCTGCCCTCGCCGGTCGACGGCAAGGAGAACCGCGTCTACCGCCTCCCGGTCGGCGTCGTCGGTGTCATCTCGCCCTTCAACTTCCCCTTCCTGCTCTCCCTCAAGTCCGTCGCGCCCGCGCTCGCGCTCGGCAACGCGGTCGTCCTCAAGCCGCACCAGAACACGCCGATCTGCGGTGGCACGCTCGTCGCGAAGGTCCTGGAGGACGCCGGTCTGCCGGCCGGTCTGCTGAACGTCGTCGTCACCGACATCGCCGAGATCGGCGACGCGCTGCTGACCCACCCGGTCCCGAAGGTCATCTCCTTCACCGGCTCCGACAAGGTCGGCCGCCACGTCGCCACCGTCTGCGCGCAGAACTTCAAGCACGCCGTCCTCGAACTCGGCGGCAACAGCGCGCTCATCGTCCTCGACGACGCCGACGTCGACTACGCCGTGGACGCGGCCGTCTTCAGCCGCTTCGTGCACCAGGGGCAGGTCTGCATGGCCGCCAACCGGATCCTGGTGGACCGCACGGTGGAAGCCGAGTTCACCGAGAAGTTCGTCGCCAAGGTGAAGACCCTGCGCGTCGGCGACCCGGCCGACCCCGCCACCCACATCGGCCCGCTCATCAACTCCCAGCAGGCCGAGTCCGTCTCGGCCGTCGTCGAGCAGGCCGTGGCGGCCGGCGCGACGGCCCTGCTGCACGGCTCGGCGGACGGCAACGTCGTCTCCCCGTCGGTCCTCGGCGGCCTCCCGGCCGACGCGCCCGTCCTGAGTCAGGAGATCTTCGGCCCGGTCGCCCTCGTGATCCCCTTCGACGGCGAGGAGGAGGCGGTACGGATCGCCAACGACACCCCGTACGGCCTGAGCGGCGCCGTCCACACCGGTGACACCGAGCGGGGCGTACGGGTCGCCAAGCGCATCCACACCGGCATGATCCACATCAACGACGGCACCGTGCACGACGAGCCGATCGTGCCGTTCGGCGGCGAGAAGCACTCGGGCGTCGGCCGGCTGAACGGCGACGCGATGATCGAGGCGTTCACGACGCAGAAGTGGATCTCGATCCAGCACGGCCGGAGCCGGTTCCCGTTCTAGGACCGTAGCTGTCCGCAAGGCTTCATAACGTGGTGGGTGTCGGGAGAGGAGAACTCCCCGGCACCCACTCTCACTTTCGTGTCAGGAAGGCGGACTGAACCATGGTTGCTCTTGTTCCCGCGGAGGCCCACGGCGACGAGCGCGGAGCGTTCCTCAACTTCGTCGAGGCCCAGCGGGCCGCAATCCGCCGCGCCGCCCTCGGCCTCACCGAGGAGCAGGCGGCGAGCCGCCCCAGCGCGAGCGCGCTCAGCCTCTCCGGGCTGATCAAGCACGTCGCCGAGGTGGAGCTGGTCTGGCTGCGGCTCGCCCAGCAGCGCCCGAACGAGAAGGAGCGCTCCCAGGAGACCTGGGGCGACGCCTTCCGGCTCATGGAGGGCGAGAGCATCCCCGAGGTACTGGCCTTCTGGGCGGGCGTGACGAAGGAGACCGAGGAGTTCGTACGCTCCGTCCCGAGCCTGGACGACACCTTCCCGCTGCCGCCGGCGCCCTGGTTCCCGAAGGACGGCCGGGTCTCGATCCGCTGGATGCTGCTCCACCTGGTCCAGGAGATGGGGCGGCACGCCGGGCACGCGGACATCGTCCGGGAGTCCCTGGACGGCAAGGACTCCTTCACGCTGATCGCGGAGGAGCAGGGCGAGGAGCAGGGCACGGGCGCGTAAGGCGCGCAAGGGCAGCGACCCGTACCCTAGTCAAAATTGACTAGGAGGTGCGAAGGTGTCAGCGATCCGGCTACTTGTCCTCGGCGCGGTGCGCCAGCACGGGCGGGCCCACGGCTACCAGGTCCGCAACGACCTGGAGTTCTGGGGCGCGCACGAGTGGTCCAACGCCAAGCCCGGCTCGATCTACCACGCGCTGAAGCAGATGGCCAAGCAGGGCCTGCTGCGCGCGTACGAGATCGCGCCGAGCACGGCCGGCGGCCCGCCGCGCACCGAGTACGAGGTGACGGACGAGGGCATGGCGGAGTACTTCACGCTGCTGCGCGAGGCGCTGACCACGTACGACCAGAAGATGGACGTCCTGTCCGCGGGGATCGGCTTCATCGTCGACCTCCCCAGGGCGGAGGCGGTGGAGCTGCTGCGGCAGCGGGTGCGGGTGCTCGACGAGTGGCGCGAGGGCGTCACGGAGTACTACACCCCGGAGAGCGGCCCGCAGCAGCTCGGGCACATCGGCGAGATCATGCACCTCTGGATCCACTCGGCCGATGCGGGCAAGGAGTGGACGCTCGGTCTGATCGAGCGGATCGAGGCGGGCGCGTACACCTTCGCGGGCGAGGGTGACCCCTTCGTGGGGGTGCTTGCCGAGGGTGAGGAGAACCCGTTCGCGACGGGCGAGCCCGATCCGGGGGATTCCCTCTAATCAAGTTTGACTAATCGAACCGTCGAGGCGTACCTTCGATCAAGTGGTCAAGTTTGACTACTGGGCTGGGTTCGGGTTCGGCTGGGCTGGGAGGCTGGAATGACTGACGCGATCGTCGTCGAGGGCGCGCGGAAACGGTACGGCGACAAGCAGGCGCTCGACGGCCTCGATCTGCGCGTGGGGCGCGGCACGGTGCACGGCCTGCTGGGCCCCAACGGTGCCGGCAAGACCACGGCGGTACGGATCCTGGCCACCCTGCTGCGGGCCGACGAGGGCGTGGTGCGGGTGGCGGGCTTCGACGTCCGGAGCCAGGCGGCCGAGGTGCGGCGCCGGATGGGGCTCCTCGGGCAGCACGCGGCCGTCGACGAGGAGCTGAGCGGCCGGCAGAACCTGGAGATGTTCGGGCGGCTGTACCACCTGGGCGCCCGCCGGGCGGGCGCGCGGGCCGACGAGCTCCTGGAGCGGTTCGGGCTCACCGACACCGGGCGCAAGCCGGTCAAGCAGTACAGCGGCGGCATGCGGCGGCGCCTCGACCTCGCCGCCTCGCTGATCACCGAGCCGGAGGTGCTCTTCCTGGACGAGCCCACGACCGGACTCGACCCCCGGGGCCGGGGCGAGGTGTGGGAGTCGGTGCGTTCGCTGGTGGGCGGCGGTACGACGGTCCTGCTCACCACGCAGTACCTGGAGGAGGCGGACCAGCTCGCCGACCGGATCTCGGTCGTCGACCGGGGCCGGGTCGTCGCCGACGGAACGGCCGACGAGCTGAAGACGAAGGTGGGCGGCGACCGCATCGACGTCGTCCTGCGCGACGCCCGGCGACTCGACGAGGCGGCGCGCATGCTGCCCGTACCCGCCGCCGAGGTGAGCGTCGACGCGGACCGGCGGCGGATCAGCGCGCCGGTGACCGACCGGATGGCGGCGCTCGCCGAGACCGTACGGGCGCTGGAGGCGGCCGGGATCGAGGCGGAGGACATCGCCCTGCGGCGGCCGACCCTCGACGAGGTCTTCCTCCACCTGACGGGCGACGAGAACGAGAACGCGGGCGGGAAGGCCGACGCGGGCGGGAACGAGAACGCGGGCGAGACGGCGAACGTGGGCGCGAAGCGGGCGAAGGGCGTGGCGGCATGAGCGTGGCGTACGTGATGAGCGACTGCTGGACCATGACCCGGCGGGAGCTGGCCCACTGGGCGCGGCAGCCGATCGTGATGGTGGTCGGGCTCGCCTTCCCGATCATGATGCTGCTGATGTTCGGCTATCTCGTCGGCGGAGGGCGGGGGATCGAGGGCGACTACGTCGACTTCCTCGTGCCCGGCATGCTGACGCTGACGATGGTCTTCGGCCTCGAAGGCACGATGACGGCCGTCACGCAGGACCTCAACAAGGGCGTGATCGACCGGTTCCGCTCGATGCCGATGGTCGACGGGGCGGTCCTGGTGGGGCGTTCGGTCGCCGACATGCTCCAGTCCGCGGCCGGGCTGCTGCTGATGGTCGGTGTCGGGTACGCGATCGGCTGGCGCGCGCACGGCGGCTTCGGGGCGTTCCTGGGGGCGATGGGGCTGCTGCTCCTGCTGCGCTTCGCGATGCTCTGGATCGGCATCCACCTGGCGATGGTCGCGGGCAAGCCGGAGCTGGTGATGGCCGTACAGATCCTGGTCTGGCCGGTCGGCTTCCTCTCCAACGCCTTCGCCTCGCCCGAGTCCATGCCGGGCTGGCTGGGCACGGTCGTGGAGTGGAACCCGATGTCGGCGACGGCGACGGCGGTACGTGACCTGTTCGGCAACCCGGGCGGCGAGCCGGGGCACGTGCTGGCGGCGGTGGTGTGGCCGCTGGTGCTCCTCGCGGTCTTCTTCCCGCTGGCGGTACGGAGGTTCAAGCGCCTGAGCGCGTAGCGCCGGCGGTTGCGGTTGCGGTTGCGGCGCTTCCGGAACCCGTCGTGGGGGAGTGGGAACCCGAAGCGGTCGAGCGGTGTACCTAAGGCAGACGGTTCACCGGGGGCCGTCTGCCTGAGGGACAGGGGGACGGGGGATGCGCAGGGTTCATCGGCTTCATGGAGTGGTGGGCGCCGTCGTGACGCTGCTGATGGTGGCGGCGTGCACGGGGGAGGGGACGAGTCCGCCCGGCAAGGGCGGTTCGGGTGGCGGGGTCGGCGCTCCGCCGCGCATACCGTCCGCCGAGGGGTTGCCCGGGTGGTCGCACAGCCCGGGGTTCGCGGCGGACGGGAGCGGGTTCGCGCTGCTCGCCGACTGCGTGCGGGACGCGCGGGCGCCGGAGAGCGGCTTCTGCCGCCAGCCCGTGGCCGTGCTCGACCGGGGAGCGAAGAGCTGGGTGCTGCGCCGGTCCCCGCTGCCCGAGGTCCGGCCGACGGACGGCATCTCGGCGGACCTGAAGGTCCTCGGTCCCGGCCGCGCCCTGATCGAGGAGGGCGGGGCGACAGCGGAGACCCGGCGGACCTGGTTCACCCGGGACGGCGGGCGGACCTGGCGTCAGGGCGACGCGCGCACGAGCGGTACGGCTCCGGTGATCCCGGCCGGGGCCGTTCTCACCACCGACTGCGCCGAGCCCGCCGGACCGCCGACCGACGGCGAGTGCGCGCGGGAGCGGCTGGTCGTGATCGACCCGGGTGACGGGCGGCGGCGGGCGCTCGCGCAGGGGCCGCCGCTCGGGGCCCGTCCGAGGCCGGCCGAGGTGGCGGAGCCGGACGGCTCCTGGTGGGCCTCCGGCACCGACCCGCTCTCCGGCCGGGCGGCCGTCGCCGTCTCGCGGGACCAGGGCCGCAGCTGGTCGCTCAGCCGCCTGCCGAGCCCGACCAGCGAACCGGGCTGGTACACCTCGGTCGCGGTCGGCCAGGACGCCGTCTACGCGGCGGAGAAGGGCGAGTTGAAGGGCGGGAACCCGGTGAAGAACCCCATGCGCGCCCTGCACCGCTCCCTGGACGGCGGCCGCACCTGGGAGCGGATGTGGACGACGGGGCCGGTCGACGAGCCGCGCACGCTCCAGGGCCTGCCGGTGCCGGGCCCGGCGGGCCGGGTCCTGATCACCGCCGAGGGTCAGGAGTTCGTGAGCGTCGACGGCGGCCGAAGCTTCCGCCCCTCGGGCGAGGGCACGAGCTTCACCCGCCGTACGCCGATCGGGATGCTCCGCTCCGGGTCCGCGTGCTCGTACGCGATATCCGCCGACGGCGAGCACTGGCAGAAGTTCGCCCTGGCCTGCGAGGGCGAGCGCCTCTGACAGCCCCCGCCGGGCACCGCGTTCAGGG
This sequence comes from Streptomyces sp. NPDC058579, assembly GCF_042718575.1. Taxonomy (NCBI): domain Bacteria; kingdom Bacillati; phylum Actinomycetota; class Actinomycetes; order Kitasatosporales; family Streptomycetaceae; genus Streptomyces; species Streptomyces sp. NPDC058579. The sequence goes on along the minus strand of NZ_JBHXPI010000001.1, from coordinate 44,449 downwards.
GCGGACTCAAGGGCGTACTCAGGGGCGAACCAGCGGCCGACTCAGTGGTGGAAGGAGGTGGCGGCCCCCGGGTCCTTCGGCGCTGGGCCTGTCTGGCTGCGGAGTTCGGGCAGGAGACGCCGCAGGTCCTCGATGAAGAGGTCGGCGAGGTCGGCGGAGAAGCCGTTGCGGCACACCACGCGCAGCACGGACAGGTCCTCCCGGTTGGCGGGGAAGGTGTACGCGGGGACGAGCCAGCCGCTCTCCCGCAGCCGGCGCGAGACGTCGAAGACGTCGAAGCGCGTGGTGTCCGGGGCCGTGGTGAACGCGAAGACGGGCAGCTGGTCGCCCTGGGTGAGGAGGTGGAAGTCGCCCATGGCCTCGATCCGTTCGGCGAGCCCCCGGGCGACGTCACGGGTGGTCTGCTGGACCGCCCGGTAGCCGTCCCGGCCGAGCCGCAGGAACGTGTAGTACTGCGCGACGACCTGGGCGCCCGGCCGGGAGAAGTTCAGGGCGAAGGTCGGCATGTCGCCGCCCAGGTAGTTGACCCGGAAGACGAGGTCCTCGGGGAGTTCGGCGGGCGAGCGCCACAGCGCCCAGCCGACGCCCGGATAGACCAGGCCGTACTTGTGACCGGAGGTGTTGATCGAGGAGACCCGCGGCAGCCGGAAGTCCCAGACCAGCTCCTCGTCCACGAAGGGGGCGATCATCGCGCCGGACGCGCCGTCGACGTGGACGGGGATGTCGAGGCCGGTCCGTTCCTGGAGGGCGTCGAGCGCGGCGCAGATCTCCCCGACCGGTTCGTAGGAGCCGTCGAAGGTCGAACCGAGCACGGCGACGACACCGATGGTGTTCTCGTCGCAGAGCGCGGCGGCCGACTCCGCGTCCATGTGGAAGCGGTCGCCCTCCATGGGGACGAGCCGGGCCTCGACCTCCCAGAAGTTGCAGAACTTCTCCCAGCAGACCTGGACGTTGACGCCCATGATCAGGTTGGGCCGGGCGCTGCCCGGGTAGCGGTCGGCGTTCCGCTTGGACCAGCGGCGCTTGAGGGCCATGCCGGCGAGCATGCACGCCTCGCTGGAGCCGGTCGTGGAGCAGCCGACGGTGGCCGTGGGGTCCGGCGCGTTCCACAGCTGCGCGAGCATGGCGACGCAGCGCCGCTCCAGTTCGGCGGTGCGCGGGTACTCGTCCTTGTCGATCATGTTCTTGTCGCGGCACTCGGCCATCAGCACACCGGCCTGGGGCTCCATCCAGGTGGTCACGAAGGTGGCGAGGTTCAGCCGCGAGTTCCCGTCGAGCATCAGCTCGTCGTGGACGAGCTGATAGGCGCTCATGGGCGGCAGCGGCCCGTCGGGGAGCCGGTGGCGTGGCGGCGCCTCGGTCATGCCGCCGACCGGGTTGGCGAGACCGTAGAAGGGGTTGAGGGCGAGGTGCCGGTCCGACTCGGACTCGGGCTCGCCGGGGCCCTTGTGCAGCGGCATGGGGACTCCTTAGGGGGATATCCGGCAGGGGATGGTCAGCGCAGCGAGGCGCCGGTCTTGTCGAGTTCGAGCTGGGGGCGGCCGGTGACGACCAGCCAGGCGGGCAGGGAGGCCAGGCAGAGCAGCGAGAGCATGGCCGGGGAGGAGGCGAGGACGGCGGCGACGAAGAGGCTGATCCAGCCCTGCCGGGTGGTCGCGAGCAGCACGCCGAGCACGGAGGAGGAGATGGCGACCGCGGGGTGGATCTCCGGGACCAGGGCCTGGGCCAGCATGCCGAAGGCGACGCCGATGAAGACGGCGGGGAAGATCCGGCCGCCGACGAAGCCGCAGGAGGCGGCGACCAGCAGGGCGACGAGCTTGACCACCGCCATCTTGGCCAGCTCGCCGGAGGACCAGCCGCCGAGGTTCGCGACGAGCTCCTTCATCTGATCCAGGCCCTTGAAGAGCGTCAGAGGTCCGCCGAGCGCGCCCAGCAGGCCGAGGACGAGACCGCCGGCCGGCAGCATCAGCATCGGGTGCTTCAGCCGCCGGAAGGCCCGGTGGACGTGGGGGAGGCCGTAGCAGCAGAGGAGGCCGAAGAGGGCGGCCACGGTGGCGACGACCAGCGAGGCGAGCAGATCGGCCCAGCCCGGGTCGGTCAGCGGCGGCAGCGACAGGTCGAAGCTGGGATGCGCGAGCAAGGACGTGGTCATGGCCCCCGTCCCGCCGGCGACGAGTGGCGCGAAGAGCCGGTCCCACAGCGATCCGGGGCCCGGCTGGTTGGCAAGGGCCTCGGAGATGATCAGGGCGGCGGCCACCGGGGTGCCGAAGAGGGCGCCGATGGTGGCGGCGGCGGCCAGCGAGACCCAGAAGGCGGCCGGCGAGGACGGCGCCGCCTTGCGCCCGAGCCAGTAGGCGAGGGCGATGTTCGCCGCGATGATCGGGTTCTCCGGGCCGAGGCTCACCCCGCCCGCCAGCGTGAGCGTGCCCGCCAGCAGCAGGCTCGGGACGACCGAGGGCGCCAGCGGGGCGCCGCCGAGACCGGTCTCGGAAGGATCGGGGCCCGCGTGCCCGGGGACCTTCCAGATGACCAGGCCCACCGCGATGCCGGTCGCGGTGAGCATGACGATCACCCAGAGGGACGAGTAGCCGCCGATCCCGAGTGCGTCCGGAAGGGTGTTCCACAGAACGTGCTCGAACTCCTCGGAGATCCATTCGATCCCCAGGAAGAGCAGGCTCGACAGCACGCCCACGACGAGGGCGGGCAGCACCTGCGGCAGCAGGATGCGCAGAGGCGTCTCGGGGACGTGGGGCGGGGGCCCGGACGACGGGGTATCGATGGCCACCGCCCCACCATAGGGGCACAAATGCCGCACAACACCCCGAGAGTTGAGGGTGTCGCGCCCCAGGATCAGCCCTCACGCGCGCGGGGCGATCACCGCCGCCGTCCCGTAGGCGCAGACCTCCGTCCCCACGTCGGCCGCCTCCGTCACGTCGAAGCGGAACATCAGCACGGCGTTGGCGCCGCGCGCCTTCGCCTGCTCCACCAGCCGCTCCATCGCCTGGTTGCGGGTCTCCACCAGGGTCTTCGTCAGACCCTTCAGCTCCCCGCCGATCATCGACTTCAGCCCCGCGCCGATCTGGCTGCCCAGATGCCGCGAGCGCACGGTCAGTCCGAAGACCTCGCCGATGATCTGCCGGACCTCGTAGCCGGGTACGTCGTTCGTGGTGACGACCAGCACGTCCGGGTGCGGCCCCTGGCCGCCGCCGTAATCCTCGATGCCCATCCGCATCCACCTCCTGGCCACCAGCCTCGGACCCGCCGCCCGCCGTCGCATCCCGGGAACGCCCACCGGGGGCCCGTGGAACCCGGGTCGGTAAGAATGCGTTGATACTTTGGGGCAGCCGTCCCCCTCTCTCTCACCGACCGCAGGAGCCCGGAACCCCGTGAATACGCTTGCCCTCGGACCGAGCTGGCTGGACCCGGACTATCTGATTCAGACCTTCGGTCTGATCGGTGTCCTCGTCATCGTCTTCGCCGAGTCCGGCCTGCTCATCGGGTTCTTCCTGCCCGGCGACTCGCTGCTCTTCACCACCGGCCTGCTGGTCACCACCGGCAAGCTGGACACGCCGCTCTGGCTCGTCTGCACGCTCATCGTGGCCGCCGCGATCATCGGCGACCAGGTCGGCTATCTCTTCGGCCGCAAGGTCGGCCCCGCCCTCTTCAAGCGCCCCGACTCCAAGCTCTTCAAGCAGGAGAACGTGGAGAAGGCGCACGAGTTCTTCGAGAAGCACGGCCCGAAGTCGCTGATCCTGGCCCGCTTCGTGCCGATCGTGCGGACGTTCACGCCGATCATCGCCGGTGTCAGCCGGATGAACTACCGCTCGTTCATCACGTTCAACATCATCGGCGGTGTGCTCTGGGGCGCGGGTGTGACCATCCTCGGCGCCTCCCTCGGCAAGATCGACTTCGTGCACGAGCACATCGAGGCGATCCTCATCCTGATCGTGCTGATCTCCGTGGTCCCGATCGTGATCGAGTACCTCCGCGCCCGCTCGCAGTCGAAGAAGGCCAAGGCCAAGGCCCAGTCCGAGGACGACGAGAACGGCCACGACGCCCCCGGCACCCCGAACCCGGGCCGCGGCCGCCACGCCAAGCGCTGACGCAACCCGAAGGGCCCCGAGCCCCGGGCTCCCGTAAGACCCGCAGAACCCGAAGACCCGCAGAACCCGCTAGAAGCCCCTGGTCCGCTTCGCCGCACGCCGTGCCGCCGCCGCGCGCGGGGCCTGCATGAAGAGGCGGGCCAGTTCGCTTCCCAGGTTCACGCCGATCGCGATCGCCAGGGCCAGGGCCGCCGCCTTCGCCAGGTTGGCGAAGCCCTGGTCCAGGTTGTTCTGGGCGATCGACAGCACACCGAAGTACGTCGCCGAACCCGGCAGCAGCGGCCCGATCGCCGCCGTCACGTACGGCAGCGAGGACGTGTGGTGGTACCGGGCGGTCAGCTGGCCGAAGAGACCCACCAGGCCCGCCGCCACCGCCGTCGCCATGACCGCCGAGCCGTCCGCCGTCACCGCGATCGACGCGTAGACCACCCACGCCACCCCGCCGTTCAACGTCGCGAACAGCACCGTCGCCCGCGACTGCTGCAACAGGATGGCGAACGTCGCGCACAGCACCATCGACGCCAGGATCTGCACCACCGGACGCTCGACCGGACTGAGCGCCCCCTCCGGATTCAGCTGCGCGTCGAACTGCACGGCCACGTACAGCACCGACAGCACACCCACCACGATCGCCACGAAGAAGTACCCGACCTCCAGGATCCGGGCCGAGGCCGTGATGTAGAAGCCGGTCAGACCGTCCTGCACGGCCGCCACGAGCGCCCGCCCCGGGATCAGGGCGAACAGGCCACCCGTGATGACAGCCGAGGGCCTCAGATCCGCGTGCAGCATCGTCAGCAGCACGCCCATCGCGGCCGGCGGCATCGCCGCCACCAGGAACTGGTAGAACTCCGGCAGCCCGCGCCCCGCGCACAGCCACGCCAGCCGGTCGCCGAGCACCGCGCCGAGCGCCGCCACGCAGAAGACCGTGAAGTCACCGCCGAGCAGCACCGAGGCCGCCCCCGCCAGGACACCCGCCGCCGTCGTCAGCACCCAGCCGGGGTACGGGTGCCGGTTGCGGCGGATCTCCGCGAGCCGCCGGTACGCCTCCTCCGGCGTGACGTCGTGCTCCTCCGCGTTGATGTCGGCGAGCAACTGGTAGACGGCCGCAAGGCGGGTGTAGTCCGTGCCGCGCCGCCGGACCGTCCGGTTCGCCGTGATCGGGTCGTCCACGAGCGACGGCTGGTACGTGATCGAAAGCAGGGTGAACGTCACCGTCGGCTCGCACCGGTCCAGGCCGTAGCTGCGGCAGATCGCGAACATCGCCGCCTCGACGTCCTCCGCGCCCTCGCCGCCCGCGAGCAGCAGCTCGCCGATACGCAGGGTCAGGTCGAGCACACGGCCCACCGCGGGCCCCGGCTCGTCGTCCTTGGGCGCGGTCTCCGGCACCGGCCGGTCACCCACCGGCAGCCGCAGCATCGTCCGCATCCGGTCCTGCCACGGCGCGTCCGCCGGCAGCCGCACGAGCGGCATCCCATGGGCGGGTGTGAAGGCCTGCGGCGCCTGCTTCGCCGAGTACGTCGAGGGCAGCGCGAACGCCGAGCCCTCCCGCTCGGCCGGCGGCTCCGGAGCCAGCCCCTTGGGAACGGCGAACTCGGAGGTCGGATGCTCCTCCTCCGCCACCACCAGCTGTTCCACCCCGGCGGGCGGGGTGAAGGCGCTGTGCGCCTCGTCCGACTGCGGTTTCCGGTCCTCCGGGCCGTCCGGCTCCGCCACTGTTATCGCCCTCACTCCGCGACGCACGGTCGGTTTCCCGCCCAGTATGGGTGTGTCACGGGACAGATGTGCGACGGGCGGTGCACCAGCAGGTGCACCGCCCGTCACGGATGAATCAGGAACCCACTCAGTGGGCGCCGCCCTGCGCCTCGAGGCGCTTGTAGGAGGCCTCGATCTCGGCCTCGGCCTCGGCGCGGCCGACCCAGTCGGCACCCTCGACCGACTTGCCCGGCTCCAGGTCCTTGTAGACCTCGAAGAAGTGCTGGATCTCCAGGCGGTCGAACTCCGACACGTGGTGGATGTCGCGCAGGTGCTCGACGCGCGGGTCCGAGGCGGGGACGCACAGCAGCTTGTCGTCGCCGCCGGCCTCGTCCGTCATGCGGAACATGCCGATGGCGCGGCACTTGATCAGGCAGCCGGGGAACGTCGGCTCGTCCAGGATGACGAGCGCGTCCAGCGGGTCGCCGTCCTCGCCGAGGGTGTTCTCGACGAAGCCGTAGTCGGCCGGGTAGCTGGTCGAGGTGAAGAGGCGACGGTCCAGGCGGATGCGACCCGTCTCGTGGTCGACCTCGTACTTGTTCCGCGACCCCTTCGGGATCTCGATGGTGACGTCGAACTCCACGGGTGGCTCCTCCTGAATCAACACATGTGAATGCCTGCGGCAACGCGCAGTGATTAAGTGTCCCTCACGCCTGTGTGTGATCGCGAAAGGGGCTGGTCAGCAATGCCGGAGCCGAGGACCTGGCAGCTCACGGCGTGCTCTGCCGTACTCGGTCTGGCCCTGGCCGCCGGAGCGGTGACCGCCGCCGGACCGTGGGACAACGGTCAGCGTAAGGCCGAGCGCGCCCGGGCGGCCGCCGCGACCCCGACAGGTGGCGCACATCACGCGCCCCCCGCCGCCCCGCGCCGCCCCGCCCCCGCCCCGAGCGCCCCCGGAGTGCTGCGCGCGCTCGGCGCTGCCGGGACCGCCCACCCGGGTGACCTCGCCGCCGTCCTCGTCCCGCTCCTCGCCGACCCCGGCCTCGGGCCACTGCGCACCGCCTCGGTCGTCGACGCCACCACCGGCAAGCAGCTGTACGGCGAGGGCGCCACCACCGCCATGACGCCGGCCTCCACCATCAAGATCGCCACCTCGGTCGCCGCCCTCTCCGCCCTCGGGCCCGACCACCGCATCCCGACGACCGTCGTCGCCGCCCAGGACGGCCGCACGCTCACCCTCGTCGGCGGCGGCGACCCCACCCTCGACCGCGCCCGCCTGAAGGCGCTCGCCGGCGACACCGCCCGCGCCCTGAAGGCCCGCGGCGTCACCGCCGTACGCCTCACCTACGACACGAGCCGCTACCAGGGCCCCGCCCGGCACCCCATCGGCCCCAACGAGAACATCGCCCCCGTCAGCGCCCTCATGCTCGACGAAGGCCGCCTGGACGGCTCCGACAGCGGCCCCGCCCCCCGCACCGCCGACCCCGCCGGAGACACGGCCACCGCCTTCGCCGACCTCCTCACCGAGGCCGGTACGAAGGTCCAGGGCGCCCCGGCCCCCGGCCGCGCCCCCAAGCCCGCCGAAGGCGCCGCGAGCGGCCCCCTGGCCCGTACCGAATCCGCCCCGCTCTCCGCCCTCGTCGAGCGCACCCTCACCAACAGCGACAACGACCTCGCCGAGGCCCTCGCCCGCCAGACCGCCCTCGCCCGCAAGCAGCCCGCGAGCTTCACCGGCGCCGGCAAGGCCGTCCGGGCCGAACTCGCCGCCCTCGGCCTGCCCACCGCCGGCGCCCGCTTCGCCGACGGCAGCGGCCTCTCCCGCGACGACCGGCTCTCCGCGGCACTCCTCACCGGCCTGCTCACCCGCGCGGCCGACCCCGCCCGCCCCGCCCTGCGCCCCGTCCTCACCGGCCTGCCCGTCGGCGGCTTCAGCGGCACCCTCAAAGGCCGCTTCGACACCGGCCCCGCCCTCGGCGGTGCCGGCCTCGTCCGCGCCAAGACCGGCACCCTGACGGGCGTCAACACGCTCGCCGGAACCGTCGTCACCGCCGACGGCCGCCTCCTCGCCTTCGCCTTCCTCGCCGGCCGGACCCCCTCCCCGTACCTGGCACAACCCGCCCTGGACCGGCTCTCGGCCGCTCTAGGGGGCTGACCGGCGGATCAGGGCCCGCCCCCCGAGCCGGACCCGCACCGAACCTGCCCTGATCGGGCCCCGAGAACGTACGGTTGACGCATGACGAGCATCGGTGGAGCCGAGATGGTCGACTGGAATCTCGCGGTCGCGACCGCGACCCGACTGGTGAAGCCGGGCCCCGAGGTGAGCCGCGAAGAGGCCCGCGAGGTCGTCGCGGAACTCCGCAGGCACGCCAAGGCGTCCGAGGAACACGTACGGGCCTTCACCCGGATGATCCCCGAGGGCCACGAACCACAGGACACCCCCGTCCTCGTCGTGGACCGCGCCGGCTGGATCAAGGCCAACGTCGCAGGCTTCCGCGAACTGCTCTCCCCCCTCCTCGACAAGATGCAGGAACGCCGCTCGAACACCCCCGGCGGAACCATGCTCGGCGCGGTCGGCGGCAAGGTCACCGGCGTCGAACTCGGCATGCTCCTGTCGTTCCTCGCCTCCCGCATCCTCGGCCAGTACGAGACCTTCGCCCCCGCCACCCGCTCACTCCCGACCGGTGAGAACGGCGGCGGCCGCCTCCTGCTCGTCGCCCCCAACATCGTCCACGTCGAACGTGAACTCGCCGTCGACCCGCACGACTTCCGGCTCTGGGTCTGCCTCCACGAAGAGACCCACCGCACCCAGTTCACCGCCGTGCCCTGGCTCCGCGACCACCTCCAGGGCGAGATCCAGTCCTTCCTCGGCGCCACCGAAGTCGACCCCTCCACCGTCGTCGAACGCCTCCGCGAAGCCGCCCAGGCCCTGGCCGGCGGCCGCCCCGAAGGCGAGGAGGGCGAACCCTCACCCTCCCTCGTCGAGATCGTCCAGACCCCCGAACAGCGCGAGATCCTCGGCCGCCTGACCGCCGTCATGTCCCTCCTCGAAGGCCACGCCGACTACGTCATGGACGGCGTCGGCCCCCAGGTCGTCCCCTCCGTCGCCGAGATCCGCGAGAAGTTCCAGCAGCGCCGCGCCCGCGGCGCCTCCCGCCTCGACCTCGCCCTGCGCAAGCTCCTCGGCCTCGACGCCAAACTGCGCCAGTACCGCGACGGCGAACGCTTCGTCCGTGCCGTCGTCGACGAGGTCGGCATGGACGGCTTCAACCGCGTCTGGACCTCCCCCAACACGCTCCCCACCAAGGCGGAGATCGCCAAACCCGCCGACTGGGTGGCGAGGGTGCACCGTAAGACAGACTCCTGAGACGGGTGCGACGTACGACGGAAGAACACACTCCCAATCACCCATCCGAGGGACCGTAGACGGAGGGTGAGGCGTGCAATGCTCGGGTAACGGCCATGTTCTGTCACCATCGACGCACTCTGAGTGACCGAACCCCCTCTTCCGACCGTTAAGACTCCGACCGAGGCACCCCACTCCTTCACGAAGGGCACCGGACATGGGTCCCCATCCTGCGGTCGCGGCGATACGCCTGGCGGTCCGCCGCGTACTCCACGACGTCCTCACCGAGCACCACACCGACCCCGCCGCGACACCCGCAGCAGCCGACACGCGCCCCCTTGTGCTCGTAGCCTGCTCCGGAGGCGCCGATTCCATGGCACTCGCCTCCGCACTCGCCTTCGAAGCCCGCAAGCTCGCGGTCCGCGCCGGCGGCATCACCGTCGACCACGGCCTCCAGGACGGCTCCGCCCAGCGCGCCGCCGAGGTCGCCGCACGCATGGCCGCGCTCGGACTCGACCCCGTCGAAACCGTCGCCGTCACCGTCGGCAGAGAAGGCGGCCCCGAAGCCGCCGCCCGCGACGCGCGCTACGCCGCCCTCGACCAGGCCGCCGAACGGCACGGCGCCACCGCCGTCCTGCTCGGCCACACCCGCGACGACCAGGCCGAAACCGTCCTCCTCGGTCTCGCCCGCGGCTCCGGCATCCGCTCCCTGTCCGGCATGGCCGCCGTCTCCGGCGCCGCCGGCCGCTACCGCCGCCCCTTCCTGGAGCTCGACCGGCAGACCGTCCGCAAGGCCTGCGTCGCCCAAGAACTCGCCGTCTGGGACGACCCCCACAACGCGGACCCGGCCTACACCCGCTCACGCCTCCGCCACGAAGGCCTCCCCGCCCTCGAGAAGGCCCTCGGCAAAGGCGTGGTCGAAGCCCTCGCCCGTACGGCCCAGCTCTCCCGCGACGACGCCGACGCCCTGGACTCCTGGGCCGCCGACGCCGAAAACGCCGTACGAGACGAGTCCGGCCGACTCGAATGCGCCAAACTCTTCGGACTCCCGCCCGCCGTCCGCCGCCGCATCCTGCGCCGCGCCATGATCGCCGAAGGCGCGCCCGCCGGTTCCCTCTTCGCCCGCCACATCGAGGAGGTCGACCGGCTGATCACCGGATGGCGCGGACAAGGCGCCATCAATCTGCCCGGCCGCGTCGAGGCACGGCGGCAGGGTGGCAGACTGGTCATTCGGCAAGGCTGACGCAAGCTGCAACGAAAGTGACCCGGGTGAACGAGAAGGACATGGGCACCGACCTCCAGTCGGTGCTCATCACCAAGGAAGAGATCGACGCGAAGCTGGCCGAGCTGGCCGCGAAGATCGACGCGGAGTACGCGGGCAAGGACCTGCTCCTCGTCGGCGTCCTCAAGGGCGCCGTGATGGTGATGGCGGACCTGGCGCGCGCGCTGTCCACCCCCGTCACCATGGACTGGATGGCCGTCTCCTCCTACGGCGCCGGCACCCAGTCCTCCGGCGTCGTCCGCATCCTCAAGGACCTCGACACCGACATCAAGGGCAAGCACGTCCTGATCGTCGAGGACATCATCGACTCCGGCCTGACGCTGTCCTGGCTGCTGTCGAACCTCGGCTCGCGCGAGCCGGCCACCCTGGAGGTCTGCACCCTGCTGCGCAAGCCCGACGCCGCGAAGGTCGCGATCGACGTGAAGTGGATCGGCTTCGACATCCCCAACGAGTTCGTCGTCGGATACGGCCTCGACTACGCCGAGAAGTACCGCAACCTCCCCTTTGTCGGCACGCTCGCGCCCCACGTCTACGGGGGCTGACGTACGGGGAACCCGTACCGCCCTCCCGCCGTTGGAGCAAGGGAAGGCGGTCACGGGTCACCTGGCTGAGGTACCGTCCGAAGAACAGCTTTTTCTCATAGCAGCTCTCACAGCAGCATTTACCTACGGGCAGGAGGGACGGGGCGTTCTCGCTCCGTATGGATGGACGTGAAGCGATACTTCCGTGGGCCGGTCATGTGGATCGTGCTGGCCGTCCTCGCCGTGGTCGTGCTGATGCAGGTCGTCGGCTCGTCCGAGGGCTACAAGACGGTGGACACCAGCAAGGTCGTCCAGGCGATCAATGACAAGCAGGCCGATCAGGTCAAGCTGACGACCGGTGACGAACAGGTCATCAAGGTCGAACTCAAGAAGGACGCCGACAAGAACAAGTACGGCGGCAGCACCAAGATCCAGGCCAGCTACATCGGTGACCAGGGCGCCAACCTGACCACCACGCTCCAGGAGCAGTCCGCCGCCGGCGACCTCGACAAGGGCTACACCGTCTCCCCGGAGCGGCAGAGCCCCTTCCTGTCGGTGCTGCTCTCGCTGCTGCCCTTCGTACTCATCGTGGTCGTCTTCCTGTTCCTGATGAACCAGATGCAGGGCGGCGGCTCCCGAGTCATGAACTTCGGGAAGTCCAAGGCCAAGCTCATCACCAAGGACACCCCGAAGACCACCTTCGCCGACGTGGCAGGCTCCGACGAGGCCGTCGAGGAGCTCCACGAGATCAAGGAGTTCCTCCAGGAGCCGGCGAAGTTCCAGGCCGTCGGCGCCAAGATCCCCAAGGGTGTGCTGCTCTACGGCCCGCCCGGAACCGGCAAGACCCTCCTCGCCCGCGCCGTCGCGGGCGAAGCCGGCGTGCCGTTCTACTCGATCTCCGGTTCCGACTTCGTCGAGATGTTCGTCGGTGTCGGTGCCTCCCGAGTCCGCGACCTCTTCGAGCAGGCCAAGGCGAACGCCCCGGCGATCGTCTTCGTCGACGAGATCGACGCCGTCGGCCGACACCGCGGTGCCGGCCTCGGCGGCGGACACGACGAGCGCGAGCAGACCCTCAACCAGCTGCTCGTCGAGATGGACGGCTTCGACGTGAAGGGCGGCGTCATCCTGATCGCCGCCACGAACCGCCCCGACATCCTCGACCCGGCCCTCCTGCGCCCCGGCCGCTTCGACCGCCAGATCGCGGTCGACCGCCCGGACATGCAGGGCCGTCTGGAGATCCTCAAGGTCCACCAGAAGGGCAAGCCGGTCGCCCCGGACGTCGACCTGGGCGCAGTCGCCCGCCGCACGCCCGGCTTCACGGGTGCCGATCTCTCCAACGTCCTGAACGAAGCGGCGCTCCTCACCGCCCGCTCGGACAAGAAGCTGATCGACAACCACGCGCTGGACGAGGCGATCGACCGCGTGGTCGCGGGCCCGCAGAAGCGGACCCGGATCATGTCGGACAAGGAGAAGAAGATCACCGCGTACCACGAGGGCGGCCACGCCCTGGTCGCGGCGGCCTCGCCGAACTCCGACCCGGTCCACAAGATCACGATCCTGTCCCGCGGCCGTGCCCTGGGCTACACGATGGTGCTCCCGGAAGAGGACAAGTACTCCACCACCCGCAACGAGATGCTCGACCAGCTGGCGTACATGCTGGGCGGGCGTGCGGCGGAGGAGCTCGTCTTCCACGACCCGACCACGGGCGCGGCGAACGACATCGAGAAGGCCACGACCACCGCTCGCGCGATGGTCACGCAGTACGGCATGACCGAGCGGCTCGGCGCGATCAAGTTCGGTGGCGACAACACCGAGCCGTTCCTGGGCCGTGAGATGGGGCACCAGCGCGATTACTCGGAAGAGGTCGCCGCGCTGGTCGACGAAGAGGTCAAGAAGCTCATCGAGACCGCGCACAACGAGGCGTGGGAGATCCTCGTCGAGAACCGTGACGTCCTCGACAACCTGGTCCTGCAGCTCCTGGAGAGGGAGACGCTGGGCAAGGAGGAGATCGCCGAGATCTTCACCCCGATCGTCAAGCGCCCGGCCCGCCCGGCCTGGACGGGCTCGTCCCGCCGCACGCCGTCCACCCGTCCGCCGGTCCTCTCCCCCAAGGAGCTGGCCCTGACGAACGGCGCAAACGGCAGCGCACCGGTGGACACCACCAAGGCGATCGAGGTCGCCCCCGAGGAGGCCCCGGAGGCCTGACCTCCGCCCACCCGGAATGGAAGCCGCGCCCCCACAGGTTTTAGCCTGTGGGGGCGCGGCACATTTCGCGCCATGAGGCAGACGGAACGAGGCACACATGACCGACCCGGTGACACTGGACGGCGAGGGCACGATCGGCGACTTCGACGAGAAGCGCGCCGAGAACGCCGTACGAGAGCTCCTCATCGCGGTCGGCGAGGACCCGGACCGCGAGGGCCTGAGGGAGACGCCGGCGCGGGTGGCGCGGGCGTACCAGGAGATATTCGCGGGCCTGCGGCAGCAGCCGGAGGACGTGCTGACCACCACGTTCGACCTCGGGCACGACGAGATGGTGCTCGTGAAGGACATCGAGGTGTACTCGACATGTGAGCACCACCTCGTCCCGTTCAGGGGCGTGGCGCACGTCGGCTACATCCCCTCGACGTCCGGCAAGATCACCGGTCTGTCCAAGCTGGCCCGGCTGGTCGACGTCTACGCCCGCCGCCCGCAGGTGCAGGAGCGGCTGACCACGCAGGTCGCCGACTCGCTCATGGAGATCCTGGAGCCGCGCGGCGTCATCGTCGTCTTCGAGTGCGAGCACATGTGCATGTCGATGCGCGGCATCCGCAAGCCGGGCGCGAAGACCATCACCTCGGCTGTGCGCGGCCAGCTCCGCGACCCCGCGACCCGCAATGAGGCCATGAGCCTGATCATGGCGCGATAGCGCCGTCCGTCGACGGCGTCAGGAGACCGGCGCCGCGCCCTTGCCGTTCGAGTCGTTGTCGTCTTCCGGGAGCTTGCAGACGCGTTCCAGGAAGAGGGCGGCGGCGATGACGGCGAAGCCGGCCAGGACCGAGAAGCCGGCGTAGATCGCCTGGTCGCGGCGGGACGGGATGTCCAGGGAGCCCAGGAGGAAGACGCCCGTGCCGCCGTACATACCGGCGACCAGGGCGGCGACGAGCGCGCTCGCCTGGCCGAAGACCACGGCGCGGGCCGCCATCAGCGGCTCGACGCCCTTCGCGCCGGGGCGGCGCTCGCGCTGGGCCTTCAGGCGGGCGCGGATGGAGAGGGCCGTGGCGGTCAGGACGGCCGCGATCGACGCGAGGACGATCGGCGCCGCGAGCGGCACGCTCGGCAGGGTGCCGACCGCGTCCCAGAGGCGCGCGGCGCCCCAGGACAGGATTCCGGCCGCGATGAACAGTCCGGCCAGAACCTTGAGCCGCAGTTGTTTCACCGGGTGTCCTTCGTGTCGTCTCGCGGGGGGTCTTCCACGAGCCTAACGACTACTCGGGCAGACGGAGTTCCAGGTCGGTGCGCGGCACGATTCCGTCGTGCTCGACGGTGGTGAGGAGGTGGGCGACGGTGCCGTGTCCCGGGAGCTGGGCTTCGGGGTCGACGTCGTGCCAGGGGGCGAGGACGAAGGCGCGTTGGTGGGCGCGGGGGTGGGGCAGGGTGAGGACGGGGTCGTCGGAGACCACGTCGGCGTAGGCCACGATGTCGACGTCGATGGTGCGGGCGCCCCAGCGCTCCTCGCGGACCCGGTGGAAGGCCTCCTCGACGGCGTGCGCGCGCTCCAGGAGGGAGCTGGGCGGCAGGGTCGTCTTCACGAGGGCGACGGCGTTGAGGTACGAGGGCTGGGAGCCGGGCTCGACGCCCCAGGGCTCCGTCTCGTACACGGGGGAGACGGCCTTGACCCGGAGGCCCGGGGTGTCTTCCAGGGCGTCGACGGCGCCCTGGAGGGTCTCCAGGCGGTTGCCGAGGTTGGCGCCGAGGGCGATGACGGCCCACTTGGGGTTGGACAGGGTCACGTCGGCGGCGTCGACGGCCTCGACGACGGAGGCCGGTACGGGCTGCACGGTCGGGTCGCTGTGCGTGGCTTTCATACTCGGCTCCGGGTGATGGTGATGGTCACGTCGTCGAAGGGGACCGTGATGGGCGCGTCCGGCTTGTGGACGACGACCTCGACCTCCTGGACGCCGGCGTGCTTGAGGCACTGCTGGGCGATCCGTTCGGCGAGGGTCTCGATGAGGTCCACGGGCTCGCCCTGGACGACGTCGACGACTTCCTCGGCGACGACGCCGTAGTGGACGGTCTTCGTCAGGTCGTCGTCGGCGGCCGCGGGGCGGGTGTCCAGGCCGAGGACGAGGTCGACGATGAAGGTCTGGCCTTCCTCGCGTTCCTTGGGGAAGACGCCGTGGTGTCCTCGGGCCTTGAGGCCGCGCAGCGCGACACGATCCACGCGAATCACTCCTGCTGTCGTAGTTCTTGAGGCCACGCAGCCGGGTGCGGACGGCCGGGTGTCCAGCATCGAATCTACCTGCGGGCACCGACAGCGCTTGCCCATGGGGGTTCGGGCGGTGGCCACAGGGGACTGGGTGCGGCCCCTACCCAGGGGGCCGGATTCCAACCCCCGGGCTCACCCGATCGGCCCCCGGATCCCGTCAGGCGCCCGGCTCGTCGTCCTCTTCGTCGTCCGATTCGGTGAGGACGGGGGAGCCGTGGTGGGACCAGATCTTCCAGCCGTCGAATGTGTGCCGGAACACATTGGTGGCGACCACGAGCTGCCCGACGAGGGGGCCGAGCTCGGCGCCGTCCTCGGCGGGTCCGCCGCTGAGGATGTTCTCGGTGCAGGTGACGACGGCGACGTCGCCGCCGAGGGAGATCTTGACGTCGGTGAGGAAGAACTGGATGTACTCGGTGTTCGCCATGATCAGCGCGTACGAGCGGAGGACTTCGCCGCGTCCGGAGAGCACGGGCCAGCCGGGGTGGACGCAGCTGATGGGGGTGGCGCCGTCGTCGAGCCAGAGGGCGGAGACCGCTTCGAAGTCGCCGAGTTCCATCGCCTCGTAGAAGGCGGTGTTCGCGGCTTCGACCGCCGTGGTGTCGGTCTGGTGGGTCACCGGGCTCCTTCGACGGCCCTGGCGACGCGTACGGCGTCGGCGGTGGCCCTGACTTCGTGGACGCGGACGGCCCAGGCGCCCTCGTGGGCGGCGATGGCGGAGACGGCGGCGGTGGCGGCGTCGCGTTCGCGGGCGGGCGGCGGGCTGGCGCCCTTGTGGGCGGTGAGGACGTGGCCGAGGAACCGTTTGCGGGAGGCGGCGACGAGCAGGGGCCTGCCGAGGGCGCGCAGTTCGGGGAGGTGGGCGACGAGTGCGAGGTCGTGGGGGGCGAGCTTGGCGAAGCCGAGGCCGGGGTCGATGACGATCCGTTCGGGGGCGATGCCGCCTTCGACGACGGCGTCCATGCGCCGGCGCAGTTCGGTGACAACGTCGGTGACGACGTCCTCGTAGACGGCGAGGCTGTTCATGTCCTGGCTGAAGCCGCGCCAGTGCATGACGACGAAGGGGACTTCGGCGGCGGCGACGGCGGGGACCATCGCGGGGTCGGCGAGGCCGCCGCTGACGTCGTTGACAAGTGCGGCGCCCGCCTGGACGGCGGCGTGGGCGACGGAGGCGCGCATGGTGTCGACGGAGACGGTGACGCCTTCGGCGGCGAGGCCGCGGACGACGGGGACGACGCGGCGGAGTTCCTCGTCCTCGTCGACGCGGCTGGCGCCCGGGCGGGTGGACTCGCCGCCGACGTCGACGAGGTCGGCGCCCTCGGCGGCCAGGTGGAGTCCGTGTTTGACGGCGGCGGTGGTATCGAACCAGCGGCCGCCGTCGGAGAAGGAGTCGGGGGTGACGTTGACGACGCCCATGACCGCGCAGCGGTCCCACTCCGGCAGGCCCAAGGCCGTGCCCCGGCCGATCGACGTACTCATATGCCCAGCGTAGGGCCCGCTCGGCCGTGCGGACCCTACGGGCCCGTGCGCGCGGGCCCGGCGGCTCATGCCGTCGTCATGCCGCGCGGACCTCGCGGTCGGCCTGCGGGGCGACGATGTGGGCGCAGGGGCGGGGTTCGGCGGCGGCCCTGCGGCGGGCGAAGGGGCGGGGCAGCTGGAGGTTGACGAAGCCTTCGGCCTGCATGGCGGCGAAGCCGATGCGGGGCAGGTCGCGGCTCTTGCGGTAGACGACGAAGCGGGGTTCCCAGCGGGGCCGGAACTTGGCGTTGAACTTGTACAGGGACTCGATCTGGAACCAGCGGGAGAGGAAGACGAGCAGTCCGCGCCAGAGCCGGAGGACCGGTCCCGCGCCGATCTTCTCGCCGCGGGCGAGGGCGGCGCGGAACATGGCGAAGTTGAGGGAGACGCGTTCGATGCCGAGGCGGGGGGATTCCTGGAGGGCGGCGACGATGAGCAGCTCGTTCATGCCGGGGTCGGCGGAGCGATCGCGGCGCATGAGTTCCAGGGACATGCCGTCGGGGCCCCACGGGACGAAGTGGATGATCGCCTTCAGGTCGCCGTAGGGGGTGGTGGTGCCGTCCTCGTCGGTCTTGTGGGCGGTGGCTATGACGGCGTCGCCGTCGCCGGGGTCGCCGATGCGGCCGAGGGCCATGGAGAAGCCGCGCTCGGTGTCGGTGCCGCGCCAGTCGGCGGCGGCGCGGCGGACGCGGGCGAGTTCGCCGTCGCTGAGGTCGCGGACGCGCCGCACCTTGGTGGTGTAGCCGTTGCGCTCGATCCGCTTGACCATTTGGCGCACGTTACGCATGGCGCGCCCGGAGAGGGAGAAATCCGCGACGTCCACCACCGCCTCGTCGCCGAGTTCGAGGGCGTCGAGGCCGGTCTCGCGGGTCCACACCTCACCGCCGGTCTCGGAGCAGCCCATGACGGCGGGGGTCCAGGAGTGGGCCTTGGCCTCGTCCATGAAGCGTTCGATGGCGCCGGGCCAGGCCTCGACGTCGCCGATGGGGTCGCCGCTGGCGAGCATGACGCCGGAGACGACGCGGTAGCAGACGGCGGCCTTGCCGCTGGGGGAGAAGACGACGCCCTTGTCGCGGCGGAGCGCGAAGTGGCCGAGGGAGTCGCGGCTGCCGTGCTTGGCGAGCAGGGCGCGCAGCCGGGTCTCGTCGTCCTCGGTGAGCCGGGCGGCGGGGTGCTCGGGGCGGAAGGCGAGGTAGATGGTGGTGAGGGCGGTGAGCATGCCGAGGGCGCCCAGCGAGTAGCCGACGGTCCAGTCGACGCCGCGGCCGTAGCCGACGGGGCCTTCGAAGCCGAAGAGTCCGTAGAGGACGTGTTCGAGGCGGTCGGTGAGGCTGGGGTTGCCGACGACGACGCGCGGGTGGGCGCTGACGATGACCAGGCCGAGGAGGATCGAGCCGGCGCCCATGAGGACGAAGTTGGCCAGCGCCTTCCAGCGGCTGCGGGGGTCGGGCAGGGCGGCGAACTGATCCCGGTGGCGTACGAGCAGGGCCAGCAGCGCGAGGGAGAGCAGGGCGCCGAGGACGGAGTGGCGCCACACGAACTGGGCGACGGCGCCGAGCGGCAGCAGGACGACGGCGGCCCGCCAGGCGCGGCGCTTGTGGCGCTTGAGGCCGTGGGCGAGGAGCAGGAGGAGGACGCCGACGCTGAGCGAGAGGGCCGCGGAGAGCGGTCCGAGCGTGCCGGGCAGGACCTCGGCGAGGGCGTGCATCCGGCTGGCCCGGAAGCGGGGGAAGACGCCCGCCGCGATGTCGATCAGGCCGATGAGGGTGCAGGCCGTTCCGACGAGAGAGGGCACCTTCTCGGGGCGTGGTCCGCGCAGAATCCGGCGCACCCGAACCGGAACCAATCGTGACTTGTCCCCATCTACCGTGACAGACATCGCTTCCCGTGCTTCCCGTGGCTCCGCGAAAGATTCGTTCTCCGGTGGCCGCGCGGTGGTCAGGGGCGGGCCGGGTCCGGAGGTTCAGCGCCTTCTAGGACGGCTTCGCGGCGGAGCGGGTTCATTCACACCCACAGGAATTTCTCAGGAAGAAGGCTCGGGCGACTCATGGGTCTCACCAGCAACAAGGTCCTGGCGCTGGCGGTCGCGCTGGCGGTGGTGCTCTTCGTGGCCACGGTCTGGCTGTGGCCGCGCCTTGCCCGGGGCGGCGTCCGGGCCGTCCTCGGCAGGATCGGGCTGCTGCTCGCGACCCAGCTCGCGCTGTTCGCCTCGGTGGGCCTCGCGGCGAACAACTCGTTCCTCTTCTACGGGTCCTGGGCCGATCTCCTCGGCCAGGAGCAGGACATGGGGGTGGTCGTCGACCACTCGGCCGGCTCCAAGGACCTCAAGGTCGTCGGCAAGCAGGCGCTGGACGTGCCGGGCGGCTCCAAGCCCTCGGTCGGCGGGCAGATACAGAAGGTCGTCGTCGCGGGCGAGAAGTCGGGCATCAGCTCGCCGGCGTACGTGTACCTGCCGCCGGAGTACTTCCAGAAGGGGTACGAGAAGGCCACGTTCCCGGCCTCCGTGGTGCTCACGGGCTACCCGGGCACGGCGGAGAACCTGCTCAAGGGGCTGAAGTACCCGAAGACCGCCTTCCTCCAGGTCAAGGAGAAGAGGATGCGGCCGATGATCCTGGTGATGCTGCGGCCGACGGTGGCGCCGCCGAGGGACACCGAGTGCGTGGACGTCCCGGGCGGTCCGCAGACCGAGACCTTCTTCGCGCAGGACCTGCCGAAGGCCGTCTCGGAGACGTACCGGGTGGGCACGAAGGCGCGGAACTGGGGGTTCATGGGGAACTCGACGGGCGGCTACTGCGCGCTGAAGATCGCGCTGCACCACCCGGACAGGTTCTCGGCGGGCGCCGGGTTCTCGGCGTACTACAAGGCGGCCGAGGACGTGACGACCGGCGACCTCTTCCGCGGTGACGACAAGGCGCGCAAGCGGGCGAACCTGCTGTGGAGCCTGGACCACGTGCCGCAGGGCAATACGTCGTTCCTGGTGACGACGTCGAAGCAGGGCGAGGGGAACCTGCGCGGGACCCTGGACTTCATCAAGAAGGTCAAGGCCCCGGCGCGGGTCTCCTCGATCACGCTGGACAGCGGCGGCCACAACTTCAACACCTGGAACCGGGAGATCCCGCCGGGCCTGGTGTGGATGAGCGGGCGCCTCAGCGCGAACTGAGCTTCTTGGCCGGCGCGGCGGACTCGGAGGTCTCCGGTTCCGGGGATGCCGCGCGCAGGGCGCGGTGGACGGTGGCCGGGGTGAGCACGCCCGCGTACCGGCCGCCTTCGGCGGGGTCGGTGACGGGCAGCCAGCCGGTGTCGTTCTGCAGCAGCGCGGCCAGTGCCTCCCGGAGGGAGGCGCCGAGCGGCACCGGCTCCGGGGCGGGGCGGGTGCGGCCGGGCTCGTCGGCGGCGACCCAGCCCTCGACGCGGCCGTCCGCGTCGAGGACGACGGACCAGGGGGCGCCGGAGGCCGGGGCGCCGGGGGTCGGTGTGGCGGAGGTCGGGGCGGCCTCGCCCGCGCGCAGTACGGGTACGTCCTCCAGGGCGGCGGCGTCCACGGCGGTGACCGAGAGCCGCTTGAGGCCGCGGTCCGCGCCGACGAAGTCGGCGACGTACGGGGTGGCGGGGGCGCCGAGGACCCGGGCCGGGGTGTCGAACTGCTCGATGGTGCCCTGGCCGTATACGGCGATGCGGTCGCCGAGGCGGACGGCCTCCTCCAGGTCGTGGGTGACCAGCAGGACGGTCTTGCGGACCTGCGACTGCAGGCGGAGGAACTCGTTCTGGAGGCGCTCGCGGACCACCGGGTCGACCGCGCCGAAGGGCTCGTCCATCAGGAGCACGGGCGGGTCGGCGGCGAGCGCGCGGGCCACGCCGACGCGCTGGCGCTGTCCGCCGGAGAGCTGCTCGGGGTAGCGGTTGCCGTACGTCTTCGGGTCGAGGCCGACCAGGTCGAGGAGTTCGGCGGCGCGGGCGCGGGCACGCGCGCGTGGGGCGCCGAGCAGGTGCGGGACGGTCGCGGTGTTGTCGAGGACCGTGCGGTGCGGGAAGAGGCCGACCTGCTGGATGACGTATCCGATGCGGCGGCGCAGTTGGACGGGGTCGATCGCGGCTATGTCCTCGCCGGCGAGGAGGACGCGGCCCTCGGTCGGCTCGATGAGCCGGTTCACCATCTTCATCGTGGTGGTCTTGCCGCATCCGGACGGGCCGACGAGCGTCACCAGTTCACCTTCGGCGACCTCGAAGGAGAGGTCGTCGACGGCGGTCGTGCCGTCCGCGTACCGCTTGGTCACATGCTCGAACCGGATCATGTTCCCCATTCTGACGCCTGAGTGACGGGTGCGTGTGAAGGGCGTGTTGCCGGAATGTGGCGGTCCTCGGCGATTGTCGGTGCCGGGGGATAGGGTCGGTCAGACATACGTTCGGCAACGGCGAGCGACCGGGGGGAGGGTACATGAGCGCGGCGAATTGTCTGGTGGCGAACGACTGGATCTGCGCGGAGTATCTGCGGACGCGCAGCCAGGAATTGACCGACGCGCTGCTCCAGCACGTGGGCATCACGGCCGTGTCCGTCCTCATCGGCATCGCCGTCGCCTTTCCGCTGGCGCTGCTCGTCCGGGCCCGGCCGCGGTTCGCCGGACCGGTCCTCGGTCTGACGACGCTGCTGTACACGGTTCCGTCGCTGGCGATGTTCTCGCTGCTGCTGCCGTTCTTCGGGCTCTCCGCCGCGCTGGTGGTGACGGGCCTCGTGCTGTACTCCCTGACGATTCTCGTACGGAACATGGTGGCGGGCCTGGACGCGGTGCCGGCCGAGGCGCGGGAGGCCGCGCGCGGCATGGGGTACGGCTCGGGGCGGCTGCTCTGGGAGGTCGAACTGCCGCTCGCGCTCCCCGCGTTGATGGCCGGTATACGCATGGCGACGGTCTCCACGATCGCGCTCACGACGGTCGGCTCGATCGTCGGGCGGGGTGGTCTCGGCAACCTCATCGAGGACGCGCTGCCGACGTTCTTCAAGGCGCAGGTGCTCGCGGCCTCGGTGCTGTGCGTCCTGCTCGCGGTGGTAGCGGACCTGCTGCTCCTCGGCGTGCAGCGGCTGCTGACCCCGTGGACCCGAATACGCACGGCGCCGGGGGGCGAGTGAGCGGTGGGGATCGTGGCGGACGCCTGGAGCTGGCTGACGACCGGCGCCAACTGGGCGGGCGACGGCGGGGTGTGGCACCGCCTCGGTGAGCACGCGTACGTCAGCGGGGTCGCGCTGCTGCTCGCCTGCGCGATCGCGCTGCCTCTCGGGCTCTGGCTCGGCCACATCGGCAGGGGCGGCGCGCTCGCCGTGAACATCTCCAACGTCGGGCGGGCGATCCCCGTCTTCGCGGTCCTGGCCCTCTTCATGGTGTCGCCGCTGCGCAACGCCGGGTACGTGCCCACGGTGATCGCCCTGGTGCTCTTCGCGGTGCCGCCGCTGCTCACCAACGCGTACGTCGGGATGCGGGAGGTGGACCGGGCGGTGGTGGAGGCCGCGCGGGGGATGGGGATGTCGGGCGGACAGGTCTTCCGGAAGGTCGAACTGCCGCTCGCCCGGCCGCTGGTCATGACAGGGCTGCGGTCGGCCGCCGTGCAGGTCGTCGCCACCGCGACGATCGCGGCGATGGTCGGCCAGGGGGGCCTGGGCCGGATCATCACCGCCGGTTTCAACACCTACAACACCCCGCAGGTGGTCGCCGGCGCCCTGCTCGTGGCGCTGCTCGCCCTCGTCGTGGAGGCCGCCCTGGTGGGCGCGGACCGCCTCCTTGCCCGACGCGCCTGAACGCCGTATTGCCTGGCTTGGAACGAACCGCTTGTGACACGGAACGAACGACGACTAGGAGTGATCTCGTGAGCAGGACCTCGCGCATCGCGGGTGCGGTACTGGGTACGGCGGCGCTGACCGTCTCGCTCGTCGCGTGCGGCGGCGACAGCCTGGAGCAGGGGAAGGCCGGCGGCAGCGGCGGCACGTCCGGCGCCGGCAAGAAGGGCTCCCTCGTCGTGGGCGCCGCCGCGTTCACCGAGTCCAAGGTGCTCGCGGAGCTCTACGCGCAGGTGCTGAAGGACGCCGGATACGACGCGACCATCACCACGGTCAAGAACCGCGAGCTGTACGAACCGTCCCTGGAGAAGGGCGAGATCGACGTCGTACCGGAATACGCGGCGACGATCGCGGAATTCCTCAATGCGAAGGTGAACGGCCCGAAGGCGCCCGAGGAGAAGCCGGTCGCGTCCGGCGACGCGGCCGCCACGGTGGAGGCGCTGAAGAAGCTCGCGGAGCCGCGCGGCCTGAAGGTCCTCGCGGTCGGCGAGGCCGTCGACCAGAACGCCTTCGCGGTCTCGAAGGAATTCGCCGAGAAGAACAAGCTGGAGACGCTTTCCGACCTCGGCGCGGCCAAGCTGAAGGTGAAGATCGCGGCCGGCGACGAATGCGAGATACGGCCGTTCTGCGCGCCCGGCCTGAAGAAGACCTACGGCATCGACGTGGCCGGGATCGACCCCAAGGGAGTCGGCACCCCGCAGGCCAAGCAGGCGGTCAAGGACGGCGTGGACCAGCTGGTGCTGACCACCACGACGGACGCCACGATCGAGTCCTTCGGACTGGTCTTCCTCGACGACGACAAGAAGCTCCAGAACGCCGACAATGTGCTGCCGGTGGTCAATGCGAAGGACGCCGGATCGCCCGAGATCGCGGCCGCTCTCGACAAGATCACAAAGGTCCTCACCACCGCCGATCTCGCCGAACTGAACCGCAAGGTCGACGCCGAGCGCGCGAAGCCCGAGGACGTGGCGAAGACCTATCTGGAGTCGAAGGGCCTGGTCAAGAAGTAAGGCCCGGGTGAGGGGAGTCGGCCCGGTCCCGACCGGGACTCGGTCACGACGGCGAGAAGTGGCCAAGAGATTGCCGGGCCGACACCCCATACAGCGCCTACGCACGGTAAATTTCAGGCCATGCCACGTGGACGCCACCGCCATTCACCTCCCCTCCACAAGCTTCTGCCGCCCTCCGCGGTCGCCGGAGCGTCGGTCGTCTGTGCCGCGGGCGCCTGGCTGCTCGCCGATCCCGTGGTGCTGCGGCTGCTCGTGGCCGCCGCTGCCGCCGCGGCGATCACCGGTGGCGTCATCATGCGCAGTTGGGACCGGAGCGCCGGCCGGCAGGTCGCGGAACTCACCCGGGCCCGTACGGCGGACCAGTGGAAGACCGAGGAGCGGATAGCCGAGCTCGAGGCCGACCTGGAGGAGTCGCGCGAGCTGCGGGCCAAGCTCGACGCCAAGCTGCGCGCCAAGCGGGTCGAACTCGCCGGGCTGCGCGGCGAGCACGCGGCGCTGCTGCGCCGGTACGCCACCGCCGAGACCGAGCGGGCCAGCGCCCTCGAAGGCCGCAGGCAGCTCGCCCTGGAGTCGTCCGGCCCGGCCAAGGAGCTGCCGGCCGCCGGCTCCACGCCCACCCCGGCCGCCTACCGCCAGGCCGCCGACGCCCTGCGTAACCTCGCGCGCAACGCCGCTGCCCAGGAGGCCCGCCGTACGGCCGAGGCCGCCCGCAGCCGCGATCTCGCCGAGCGCGCCCGTGAGACGGAGGAGCCGCAGGGGAAGCACGCGGCGGCCGCCGGGAGCGAGCAGCACGCTCGACCGTCGTCCGCCGTCGTACCCGCCCCCTCGACGGCCCTCGCGTCCGTGCCTTCCGCCGCTTCCCACGCCGTTCCCGCGGTACGAGCCGTCCCGGCCGCCTCCGCGATCGTCCCGTACGCCACGCGCCGCGTGGCTCGCCCCGAGGGCGGCTTCGACTTCTTCGGCACGCAGGGCGTGCAGAAGGTGGCGGCGGCCATCGAGGCCGTGCAGGACGCCGACCTGGCCGACGTGGTGGGCGAGGAGGTCCTCGCGACCGTCGTGCGCCGCACCCCCGAGCAGCGGGCGATCGGCAAGGTCATCGACCTGACCGCGCACGACGAGACCGAGCAGCTCGACGTGACGGAGCTGCGCGGAGTGGTCGGCTCTTGACGGTCGGGGCGCTCGCCGCCGAGGACCTGGCCGCGCGCCGGGACGAGTGGATCGCCCTGTGCGCGCAGGCCTTCTGCGGCCCGCCCTGGCACGAGCCGCCGCGCGGGGCGCTGCGTACGGTCGAGCGGCTGCTCGGCAAGGCGGAGGCGCGGCAGCCCGGCTTCCGCTGCGTCGCCTCGTACGACGCCGAGGGCGCCGTGACCGGCTTCGCCGCCGGCTGGCTCGACACCGCGCTCTCGGGCGGCGCGGAGGAGGCCTTCGAACTCGCCGAACTCGTCGTCGCCCCCGCCCATCAGGGCCGCGGCCTCGGCCGCGCGCTGCACGACGCCCTCCTAGCGGAGGCCCCCGCGCCCCGCCCCCGCCTGCTGATGACGCTCGACGTGCCCGAACTGCGCGAACGCTACGAACGCTGGGGCTGGACCGTGGTGGAGCGCGTGCGCCCGGAGAACGACGGCAGGGACTTCGTGCTCATGCGGGCCGAGGCCGCCTGACCTCGTACACGTTCTACTTGTCGATGTCGCCGACGACGAAGAAGAGCGAGCCCAGGATCGCCACCATGTCGGCGACGAGCGTGCCCGGCAGCAACTCGGTCAGCGCCTGGATGTTGTTGAAGGACGCCGAGCGCAACTTCAGCCGGTACGGCGTCTTCTCGCCCTTGGAGACCAGGTAGTAGCCGTTGATGCCGAGCGGGTTCTCGGTCCAGGCGTACGTGTGCCCCTCCGGGGCCTTGAGCACCTTCGGCAGCCGCTGGTTGATCGGCCCCTGCGGCAGCTCCGCGATCCGGTCGAGGCAGGCGTCCGCGAGGTCCAGGGAGTTGTGGGTCTGCTCCAGGAGGCACTCGAAGCGGGCGAGGCAGTCGCCCTCCGCGCGGGTGACGACCTTCAGGGTGTCCTGAAGCTCCCCGTAGGCCAGGTACGGCTCGTCGCGCCGCAGGTCGAAGTCGACGCCGGAGGCACGGGCGATGGGCCCGGAGACGCCGTAGGCGTGCACTGCCTCCGGGGTCAGCACGCCGACGCCGCGGGTGCGGCCACGAAAGATCTCGTTGCCGAGGACGAGCTTGTCGTAGACGTCCATCCGGGACCGTACGTCGGCCACGGCGGCGCGCGCCCGGTCGAGCCACCCGGCGGGCAGGTCCTCCTTGAGCCCGCCGACCCGGTTGAACATGTAGTGCATCCGGCCGCCGGAGACCTCCTCCATCACGGCCTGGAGCTCCTCGCGCTCCCGGAACGCGTAGAAGACCGGGGTGATACCGCCCAGTTCGAGGGGGTAGGACCCGAGGAACATGAGGTGGTTGAGCACCCGGTTCAGCTCGGCGAGCAGCGTCCGCGTCCAGACGGCCCGTTCGGGGACCTCCATGCCGAGCATGCGCTCGACGGCCATGACGACACCGAGCTCGTTGGAGAAGGCGGAGAGCCAGTCGTGGCGGTTGGCGAGCATGACGATCTGCCGGTAGTCCCGCGCCTCGAAGAGCTTCTCGGCGCCCCGGTGCATGTAGCCGATGACCGGCTCGGCCTGCCGGATCACCTCACCGTCGAGAACCAGCCGCAGCCGGAGCACGCCATGGGTCGAGGGATGCTGCGGCCCGATGTTCAGCACCATGTCGGTGCTCTCCGCCGCCCCGCCGATTCCGACCGTCGTCTCCGTCATGGGAGCCAGTATCTCCCGCGGCCCCCGAGTTGCGGCCAGCCGTCCCGCAGTACGGTCCCCACCCGCCCCCACGCGTTGTGGGCAGCCGTCCCGCAGTACGGTCCCCCACCCCCTCCCCGCCGTTGTGGGCAATCGTTCCGCAGGGCTGGGGGTCCCCCCTGGACGAAGTCCTAGGGGGAGGGTGGGCACAACCCACGGGGGCGGCGCCTCGTCAGGCCCCTCGCCCGGGGGCGGCAACCGGTCAGGCTCCCGCCCGTACCCGTCGCGTGAGCCACAGGAAGTCCCCCAGCCCGCCGCGCGCGGTCAGCTCGGCCGCCTCACCCGCGCCCGCGAGCGCCCGCACATAGGCGGCCGGGTCGGTCGACGCGAGGGCCAGCGGTGGGCGCGCTCCGCTCACGCCGAGCCCCTTCAACGCCTCCCTCTGAAGAACCAGCTCCCCGCCCCCCGAAGCGCACGCGTCCATCGCCACGTGCGCCGTCACGTCGCACGACCCGTCCGGCACCGGCGCGACCTCCCGCCCGCCCCGGAACCCCGTCAGCGTCCCGAACGGCGGCCTGGACTCCCGTACGTGCCCGTAGTCCACCGCCACCGCCCGCCCCGCCGCCAGGCAGCCGGCCGCCGCCGCCCACGCCTCGTCCCGCGCGCGACCGATCTCCGCGCGCGTGCCGGGCTCCGTCAGCGGCCACCACCGCTCCAGCCACTCCGCGTCCTCCCCCTCGACGGCCCGCCCGAGCCGCTCCGCCCCGTCCGCCGCCCGCACCTCGACGTACCGCACGGTCCCCGACTCGTCCACGCTCGCCACGTCCACCGGCACGTTGTCGAGCCACTCGTTCGCGAAGAGCAGCCCCCGGACCCCCTCCGGCACCCGGTCCGTCCACTCCACCCGGGGGTCGAGCCCCGCCGGCCGCTCCGCGCGCTCGACGCTGTAGGCCCGTACCGACAGCCCCTCCGCGAGGGACCCGAGCGCGGCGAGCACCCCCGTCACCAGCTCCCCGCGCCCCGCGCCCATGTCCACGAACGCGACCTCGTCCGTGTCCAGCTCCTCCGCCACCTCGGCGAGGAGCCGGGCGACCGCCCCCGCGAAGAGCGGGGAGGCGTGCACCGAGGTACGGAAGTGCCCCGCGGGGCCCTCGGGGCGCAGAAAGAAGCCTCCCGGGCCGTACAGCGCCCGCTCCGTGGCCTCGCGCCACCCCTGCCACTGACACGTCTCATCCGTCACGGGCCCCAGTCTCCACCTTGGGGAGTACGGTCCTCGCGTCAAGGATCGACCCCACGGTTGACCCCTGCACCTATTCGCTTTCCCTACGCTGGGTTACGTGCAGCGCCTCTACGACTTCATCCGCAGACACCCGACAGGCGTCGACAGCTTCTGGGCCGTCGTCCTCTTCGGGCTTTCCGTGCTGTGGGTGGGCTCGACCTACCCGGCGGTCCACAACCCTGCCGCGTACGGCGTGGTCGCCGCGCTGTTGTGCCTGGTGGTGGCCCTGCGCCGGCGGGCGCCCGAGAAGATGCTCGTGCTCACGATCGTCATCGGCGTCGCCCAGCTCGCCTTCGGGATCATGCCGTTCTTCGCCGACTTCGCGATGCTCGTGATCATCTACACGGTCGCCGCGCACGACGGCCCGCGCTGGGCCTCCCGGCTCGCCCTGGCCGCAGGACTGAGCGCCGCGACGCTCTCCCAGCTGCGCTGGCCGGACCAGGAGGAGATCAACTCCACGGCGGCGCACGTCTTCTTCACGGTCATCATGACCGTGCCGTTCGCCCTCGCCTGGGTGCTCGGCGACTCCCTGCGCACCCGCCGCGCCTACTTCGCGCAGCTGGAGGAGCGCGCCTCCCGCCTGGAGCGGGAGCGCGAGGCGCAGGCCAAGGTCGCCGTCGCCGCCGAGCGCGCCCGGATCGCCCGCGAGCTGCACGACGTCGTCGCGCACAACGTGTCGGTGATGGTCGTCCAGGCCGACGGCGCCGCGTACGTCCTGGACTCCTCCCCGGACCAGGCCAAGCAGGCCCTGGAGACGATCTCCTCGACCGGCCGGCAGGCGCTGGCCGAGATGCGCCGGCTGCTCGGCATCCTGCGCACCGGCGAGCACAAGGAGGCCGGGGAGTACGTGCCCCAGCCGGACGTCGAGCAGATCGAGGACCTGGTCGAGCAGGTCAGGAGCGCCGGTCTGACCGTGGACTTCCGGATCGAGGGCACCCCGCGCCCGCTGCCGAGCGGCGTCGAGCTCACCGCGTACCGGATCGTTCAGGAAGCCCTCACCAACACCCGCAAGCACGGTGGTCCTGACGTCGGCGCGAGCGTCCGTCTGGTCTACTTCGACGACGGTCTCGGGCTGCTCGTGGAGGACGACGGGCGGGGCGCGACCCACGAGATGTACGAGGACGGGGGCGCCGACGGCCGGGGCCACGGCCTGATCGGCATGCGGGAGCGGGTCGGCATGGTCGGCGGCACCCTGGACGCGGGCCCGCGCCCCGGGGGCGGCTTCCGCATCAGCGCCCTCCTCCCGCTCAAGCCCGCCCACTGACGCCCGCTGACGCCCACTGGCCCCTGACGCCCACTGACGACTTAAGGATCTTCATGTCCATCCGCGTGATGCTCGTCGACGACCAGGTGCTGCTGCGCACCGGCTTCCGCATGGTGCTCGCCGCTCAGCCGGACATGGAGGTCGTGGCCGAGGCGGGCGACGGCGTGGAGGCGCTGGAGGTGCTGCGCTCGACGGCCGTGGACGTGGTCCTCATGGACGTCCGCATGCCCAAGCTGGACGGCGTCGAGACGACCCGGCGGATCTGCGCGGAGCCCGGTGCGCCGCGCGTCCTGATCCTGACCACCTTCGACCTGGACGAGTACGCCTTCTCCGGCCTGAAGGCGGGCGCGAGCGGCTTCATGCTGAAGGACGTACCACCGGCCGAGCTGCTCGGCGCGATCCGCTCCGTGCACAGCGGCGACGCGGTGGTGGCCCCGTCCACGACCCGCCGCCTCCTCGACCGCTTCTCGCCGATGCTGCCGTCCTCGGGGAAGGAGCCGCAGCACAAGGAGATCGCGCGGCTCACCGACCGCGAGCGCGAGGTCATGCTCCTGGTCGCCCAGGGCCTGTCGAACGGCGAGATCGCCGCCCGTCTCGTGCTCTCGGAGGCCACGGTGAAGACGCACGTCGGCCGGATCCTCACCAAGCTGGAACTGCGCGACCGCGTGCAGGTGGTCGTGCTCGCGTACGAGACCGGCCTGGTCCGCGCGGGCGGCGGCGCGGGCTGAGGACGCCCGCATCCGGCTGACTAGCGCAGCACCGCTTCCAGGAAGTCGCTGCCCAGGCGGGCGACGACGGTCACGTCCAGCTGGTGCAGGACGTAGCGGCCGCGGCGCTGGGTGGTGAGCAGCCCGGCCTTCTTGAGGACGGCGAGGTGCCGGGAGACCTCCGGCGCGGAGATGCCGTACGCGTCGGCCAGCTCGCTCGTCGTGTACGAGGCGCGGGCGAGGTTGCGGCACATCCGCATCCGCATCGGGTGCGCGACGGCCTCCAGACGGAGCTTGACGGTCTCCACGGGCGCGGTGCCGGCGAGTTCGCGGGTGGAGACGGGGTACTGCACCACCGGCTGCCAGCCCGCCGCGTGCAGGGCGAAGAGGTGCGGCCGGCCGAAGGCGGTCGGCAGGAACGTGAGCGCCGAGCCCTGGGCGGTCGTACGGCCGTGGACGAGCTTGTCGACGACGATCCGGGTGCCGCGGGCGTCCTCCTCCAGGCTCATCGCGGGGGAGACGGCGGCGAGCGCCTCGGTGAGGCCCTTGCGGCGCAGCAGCTCGGTCTTGTGCCGGGCGTCGGCCGCGAGCTGGACCCGGACCCGGTTCCACGTGTCGGCGAAGAACGCCTCGTCGCAGTCCTCCAGGAGCCTGCGGATCCACGCGCGCGTGCCGGGCGGGTCGGCCAGCATCCGTTCCACGAACGCGGCCTGGCGCGGGCCGCGCGCCGCGGCCAGGTCGAGGACGCGGCAGCGGGCCTGGGGGTCGACGAGCGGGGAGGGCACGCCCTCGCCGTACTGGCTGTTGCAGGAGATCTCCAGCGCCGCGCCCACGAACTTCTCGTCGTCCATCCGGTCGAGGTCGTCGAGTTCCTCGGCGAGCGTCGCGCGCGGCTGGGCGGTCAGCAGGAAGTCGGAGCGGGTGGAGCGCCACATGAAGTCGGCTTCGTGGAGCCGGTCGGCGAGCTCCGGCTTGAGGCCGGCGCAGGTGGTGGTGGCCCAGCCGTGCAGGCCCGCGTGGTGGCCGGGCTCGGACAGCGCGTGCAGCGCGGCGCCCAGTTCGGCCAGCGGGGAGGGGCAGAAGACGATCCGCTCGTGCGGAAGCCCGGTGATGTCTATGGTCACGCTCACGCCCCCATGGTGCGGGACGCGCCGTGGGTGCTGTCGCGTCGTTTGACGCCGCCCGTCAATCGGCGCGACCGGGGCCGGACGGCGGAGCCATCGTGAGGTCATGAACGCGATGCACCAGTACCTCTTCGACACCTATCGCGCCGCGCAGCACGGTGAGCGGATGCCGCCGCTGCCCGGCACCCACGACGTCGCGACCGTCCGCGCCCTCCGCGACCACCGCCGCTTCCGCGCGGTCCTCGCAGGGCGGCCGGCCCGGGGCCGGCTGCGTACGGCTCTGCGTACGGCCCTGCGCACGGCCCTCAGTCGCTGGGTCCACCCGAAGGCCTGCTGAGGGCCGGGGATATCAGCAGGCCCGGGCCCCCTACGGCCGGGGCAGCAGCGCCAGGAACGCCCGTACCGCGTCCCGCACGTCCGTCGCCGTCCACGCGAGGCCCGGCTCGCCCACCGTCACCTCCGTCACCGCCACGCCCGGCGGACCGCCCGCGCCGGGGCTGTGCCAGCGGCGGAAGAGGACCGTGCCGGCCGTCTCCGTCAGCGCCAGGGAGGCCGCCGTCAGGACGTCCGGGTCGTACGGCAGCCAGACCTGGAACTGGTGGGTGTGCGGCGGCTCGGGGTGCACCCGGAACCACGGCGTGCCCGTCTCCTCGAAGGCAGCCCGCAGCGACGCCGCCACCACGCGCGCGTGCGCCACGTACGAGGGCAGCCGGGGCAGCTCCCGCTCCAGGCCCCGCAGCGCGGAGACCGCCGCCGGGTACTGCTGGAAGACCTGGCCGCCGTACCGGTGCCGCCAGACCCGGGCCTCTTCCATCACGTCCTCGGGGCCGGCGAGGGCCGCCCCCGAGAGGCCGCCGAGGGACTTGTAGAAGGACACGTACACGCTGTCCGCGAGCGCCGCGATCTCCCGCAGGTCGCGCCCGAAGTGCGGGGCGCACTCCCACAGTCGCGCGCCGTCCATGTGCACCACCGCATCACGTTCGCGGGCGGCCTCCACGGCCTCCACGAGCTCGTCCCAGGTCGGCAGCACGAACCCCGCGTCCCGCAGCGGCAGCTCCAGCATCAGGGTCCCGAACGGCTCCGTGTGGCCCCGCACCTCAGCGGCCGTCGGCGGCCTCGGGTCGTCCGTGAGGTGGACCGTCCGCAGCCCGCTCACCGACCCGAGCGCGCCGCCCTCGTGGACCTCCGGGTGGGCGAGCGGGTGCAGGGCGACGACCGGGCTTCCGGTCCGCCCGGCCCAGCAGCGCAGCGCGACCTGCTGCGCCATCGTCCCGGTCGGGAAGAAGACGGCCGCCGGAAGCCCGAGTTCCGCGGCGACCCGCCGCTCCAGTTCCTCGACGAGGCCGTCGCCGTACGAGTCGAGGAGGCCGCCGTCGTCCTCGGTGTCCGCGGCCCAGTCGGCGAGCGCCCGCAGCCGGTCCCCGACCGTGCCCTCGACCGGCGAGTGCGCCAGCTTCCGCGCGGCTCCGCCCCACACCTCGGCCTGGTACCGCCGGGCTTCGGCACTGTCCATCGGCTGGTCCGACCGGCCGCTCTTGTCTTCGTCCACGTTCTGGTCCACGCCTTCGTCCATGGGCCGATCATCACACCACCACCCACACCCTGTGGACAGTCACGGAGGAGGGCGAAACGCTGGCGTAGCATGACCAGAAATCGTCCGGTACCCCCCGCGGACTGGAACGGAAGGCCGTTGCCGCGTGAACCATCCAGCTGAGTCCCGAGCAGAACCCCGAGCGGAAGACCGACCCGCGCGACTCACCGTCGGAGTCGTCGGAGCCGGCCGGGTGGGACCCGCCCTCGCTGCGGCCCTCCAGCTCGCGGGCCACCGCCCCGTCGCCGTCTCCGCGGTCTCCGACGCGTCCGTCCGGCGCGCCGCCGACCTGCTCCCGGACGTGCCGGTCGTGCCGCCCGCCGAGGTCCTCGCCCGGGCCGAGCTGGTGCTGCTCACCGTGCCCGACGACGCCCTGCCGGGCCTGGTCGAGGGCCTCGCCGAGACCGGAGCCGTACGGCCGGGTCAGCTGCTCGTGCACACCTCCGGGCGGTACGGCGTGCAGGTCCTGGACCCCGCCCGCCGGGCCGGCGCCCTGCCGCTCGCCCTGCACCCCGCCATGACCTTCACCGGCACCTCCGTGGACGTCCAACGCCTTGCCGGCTGCTCCTTCGGGGTGACCGCGCCCGTGGAGCTGCGGCTTGCCGCCGAGGCCCTGGTCATCGAGATGGGCGGCGAGCCCGAGTGGATCGCCGAGGAGGCCCGCCCGCTCTACCACGCAGCCCTCGCCCTCGGCGCGAACCACCTGGTCACCCTGGTCGCCCAGTCCATGGACCTGCTCCGCAAGGCCGGCGTCGCCGCCCCCGACCGGATGCTCGGCCCGCTCCTGGGCGCCGCCCTGGACAACGCGCTGCGTTCCGGCGACGGCGCGCTCACCGGCCCCGTCGCGCGCGGTGACGCGGGCACGGTCGCCGCCCACGTCGCCGAGCTGCGCAAGCACGCGCCCGGCACCGTCGCCGGCTATCTGGCGATGGCCCGCACGACCGCCGACCGGGCGCTCGCGCACGGCCTGCTCAAGCCCGAGCTGGCCGAGGACCTGCTGGGCGTGCTCGCCGACGGGGAGACCGACCGATGACATCGACGACCTCCGCCCTGATCCGTACGGCGGACGAACTCCAGGCCCTCGCGGCCCGCAGCGCACCCGCGCTCGCCGTGGCCGCCGCACCCGCCCTGGCCGAAAACAGCCGGAGCGACAGCCCCACCGGCCGCCGTACCGCCGTCGTCATGACCATGGGCGCGCTCCACGACGGCCACGCCACCCTCGTCCGTACGGCCCGTGAGTGCGTCGGACCCGACGGGTTCGTCGTCGTCACCGTCTTCGTCAACCCCCTGCAGTTCGGCGCCGGCGAGGACCTCGACCGCTACCCCCGCACCCTGGACGCCGACCTCAGGACGGCCGAGGCGGCCGGCGCGGACGCCGTCTTCGCGCCCTCCGTCGACGAGGTGTACCCCGGCGGGGAGCCCCAGGTCCGGATCAGCGCGGGCCCCATGGGCGAGCGCCTCGAAGGCGCCTCCCGGCCCGGCCACTTCGACGGCATGCTCACCGTCGTCGCCAAGCTGCTCCACCTCACCCGCCCCGACCTGGCCTTCTTCGGCCAGAAGGACGCCCAGCAGCTGGCGCTGATCCGCCGGATGGTCCGCGATCTGAACTTCCCCGCGGAGATCGTCGGCGTGCCGACCGTCCGCGAGGCCGACGGCCTGGCCCTCTCCAGCCGCAACCGCTACCTCTCCGCCGGCGAGCGCCGCACCGCCCTCGCCCTCTCCCGCGCCCTGTTCGCCGCGAGCGACCGGCTCGCCGCCCAGCACGCCCTGCGCGCGCGTGCCGACTCGCTGCCCGGCTCCCAGAACCGGGCCGAGACACGCGCGGAGGGGCTCTCCCGGCTTGGCGAGGCCCGCGCGGCGGCCGACGCCCACGCCGTCGCCCAGGCGTCCGAGGGCGGCGGCGCCGAAGCCGTACGGGCCGCGGCCCGCGCCGTCGTCGACGAGGCGGCGAAGGCCGAGCCCCCGCTCGCCCTCGACTACCTCGCCCTGGTCGACCCGGCCGACTTCACCGAGGTCGCCGACGACCACCGCGGCGAGGCGCTCCTCGCCGTCGCCGCGCGCGTGGGCAGCACCCGGCTGATCGACAACATCCCGCTGATGTTCGGAGCCACCAAGTGACTGGAATACGGCTGCACGCGCCCGCGCCCGGCTGGTCCATCGACGCCGACGTCGTCGTGGTCGGCTCAGGCGTCGCCGGGCTGACCGCGGCCCTGCGCTGCACCGCCGCCGGACTGCGCGCGGTCGTCGTCACCAAGGCCCGCCTCGACGACGGCTCCACCCGCTGGGCGCAGGGCGGGATCGCCGCCGCGCTCGGCGACGGCGACACCCCCGAACAGCACCTGGACGACACCCTCGTCGCGGGCGCCGGGCTCTGCGACACCGAGGCCGTCCGGCTCCTGGTCACCGAGGGCCCCGACGCGGTCCGCCGGCTGATCGCCACCGGCGCCGACTTCGACAAGACCGACGACGGCGAGATCGCCCTGACCCGCGAGGGCGGCCACCACCGCCGCCGGATCGCCCACGCCGGCGGCGACGCCACAGGAGCGGAGATCTCCCGCGCCCTCGTGGAGGCGATACGGGACGGGGGGCTGCGCACCATCGAGCACGCCCTCGTCCTGGACCTCCTCAAGGACGAGGACGGCCGTACGGCGGGCGTGACCCTGCACGTCATGGGGGAGGGCCAGCACGACGGCGTCGGCGCCGTCCGCGCCCCCGCCGTGGTCCTCGCCACCGGCGGCATGGGCCAGGTCTTCTCGGCCACCACCAACCCGGCCGTCTCCACCGGCGACGGCGTGGCGCTCGCGCTGCGCGCCGGGGCGGAGGTCTCCGACCTCGAGTTCGTCCAGTTCCACCCGACGGTGCTCTTCCTCGGCGCCGACTCCGAGGGGCAGCAGCCGCTGGTCTCCGAGGCGGTACGGGGCGAGGGCGCCCACCTCGTGGACGCGGACGGGGTCCGCTTCGTGCTCGGGCAGCACGAGCTGGCCGAGCTCGCTCCCCGCGACATCGTCGCCAAGGCGATCATGCGCCGGATGCAGGAGCAGGGCGCGGAGCACATGTACCTGGACGCCCGGCACTTCGGCGCCGAGATGTGGGAGCACCGCTTCCCCACGATCCTGGCCGCCTGCCGGTCCCACGGCATCGACCCGGTCACCGAACCCATCCCGGTCGCCCCTGCGGCCCACTACGCCTCCGGCGGCGTCCGCACCGACCTGACGGGCCGGACCACGGTCCCGGGCCTCTACGCGTGCGGTGAGGTGGCCTGCACGGGCGTCCACGGCGCCAACCGGCTCGCCTCGAACTCGCTCCTTGAGGGCCTGGTCTTCGCCGAGCGGATCGCCGAGGACATCGCCACGCGCGGCCCGCACCGCGAGGGCCTGCCGGTGGTGCCCGCCGGACCGATGGTGCTGCCGCTGCTCGCGCCCGAGACCCGGGCCCGCGTCCAGCGGATCATGAGCGCCGACGCCGGAGTGCTGCGGTCCGCCGAGAGCCTCGGGACCGCCGCCGACGCCCTGGAGGCGCTGAGCCTCTCCGCGGCGGAGGACCACTTCGGCAAGACGGCCGAGCCGGGCGTCGAGTCCTGGGAGACGACCAACCTCCTGTGCGTCGCCCGGGTCCTGGTCGCCGCCGCCCTGGAGCGCGAGGAGACCCGCGGCTGCCACTGGCGCGAGGACCACCCCGAGCGCGTCGAGGACTGGCAGCGCCATCTGGTCGTGCGCCTCACCTCGGACCGGCGGCTCGTGGTCAGCCGTACCGCCACCGCAGACTTTCCCCCCGTCACACCCGTAGCCCCAGAGGAGCCGCAGTCGTGAGCACGCCCGAAGAAGCACGTCCGCAGCCCGTGGACGTCCCCCTCATCCAGATCAGCGCGCCCGCCGAGGACTCCGGCGGCTGCGGTGAAGGCTGCGGCTGCGCCGACGAGATCTACGAGAGCGGCCTCGACCCGGCGCTCGCCCAGCTCCTCGCCGACGCCGGCCTCGACCCGGTGCAGGTCGAGGACATCGCCCACCTGGCCATCGAGGAGGACCTCGACGGCGGCGTGGACGTGACGACCGTCGCGACCGTCCCCGAGGACGCGATCGCCACCGCCGACTTCACCGCCCGCGAGGCGGGCGTGGTCGCCGGCCTGCGGATCGCCGAGGCCGTGCTGTCCATCGTCTGCACCGACACCTTCGAGGTCGAGCGGCACGTCGAGGACGGCGACCGCGTCGAGGCAGGACAGAAGCTCCTGAGCGTCACCACCCGCACCCGCGACCTGCTCACCGGCGAGCGCAGCGCGCTGAACATCATGTGCCGCCTCTCCGGCATCGCGACCGCCACGCGCGCGTGGGCGGACGTCCTGGAGGGCACCGGGGCCCGTGTCCGCGACACCCGCAAGACCACGCCGGGCCTGCGCGCCCTGGAGAAGTACGCGGTGCGCTGCGGCGGCGGCGTCAACCACCGCATGTCCCTGTCGGACGCCGCGCTGGTCAAGGACAACCACGTGGTGGCCGCCGGCGGCGTCGCGCAGGCCTTCAAGGCCGTACGGGAGCAGTTCCCGGACGTGCCGATCGAGGTCGAGGTCGACACGCTGCACCAGGTCCGCGAGGTCCTGGACGCGGGGGCCGACCTGATCCTGCTCGACAACTTCACCCCCCTGGAGACCGAGGAGGCCGTCGCCCTGGTCGCCGGCCGCGCGGTCCTGGAGTCCTCCGGCCGGCTCACCCTTGAGAACGCGGCGGCGTACGCGGCGACGGGCGTGGACTACCTCGCGGTCGGCGGGCTCACGCACTCCTCCCCGATCCTCGACATCGGCCTCGACCTGCGCGAGGTGCGGGCCTGATGCTGCTCACCATCGACGTCGGCAACACGCACACGGTCCTCGGACTCTTCGACGGCGAGGAGATCGTCGAGCACTGGCGCATCTCGACCGACCCGCGCCGCACGGCCGACGAGATGGCGGTCCTGCTCCAGGGCCTGATGGGCATGCACCCGCTGCTCGGCGTCGAGCTGAGCGACGGCATCGAGGGGATCTCGATCTGCGCGACGGTCCCCTCGGTCCTGCACGAGCTGCGCGAGGTGACGCGGCGGTACTACGGCGACGTCCCGGCCGTCCTCGTCGAGCCCGGCGTCAAGACGGGCGTACCGATCCTCACGGACAACCCGAAGGAGGTCGGCGCGGACCGCATCATCAACGCGGTCGCGGCGGTCGAGCTCTACGGCGGCCCGGCGATCGTGGTCGACTTCGGCACGGCGACGACGTACGACGCGATCACCGCGCGCGGTGAGTACGCGGGCGGTGCGATCGCGCCCGGTATCGAGATCTCGGTCGAGGCGCTGGGCGTCCGGGGCGCCCAGCTCCGCAAGATCGAGCTGGCCCGGCCGCGCAGTGTGATCGGCAAGAACACGGTCGAGGCGATGCAGTCCGGCATCGTCTTCGGCTTCGCGGGCCAGGTCGACGGCGTGGTGGAGCGGATGAAGCGCGAGCTGGTGGGCCGCGACGGCGACCCGTCGGCGGTGACCGTGATCGCGACGGGCGGCCTGGCGCCGATGGTCCTCGGCGAGTCCTCCCAGATCGACGAGCACGAGCCCTGGCTGACGCTGGTGGGCCTGCGCCTGGTGTACGAGCGGAACGTCTCGCGGTTGTAGCCCCGGCGGCCCCGCGCCGGGGGCCCCGCGCCGCGCCCGGGGATGATCGGTAAGACGAAATTTGTCCGATTAGCGCGTATCGTCACCCCATGCCCACGCCATACGGATCCCGGGGCGGCATGGCGTTCAGCGCGGACGAGCTACGTGTGGTCCGCCGCGCCCTTGCCACCGCCCTCAACCCCGTCCCCCTTCAGGACGAGGACGTCCAGGACTGTCTGCGCCTCGCCGAATCCGTGGACGACGCCGTCCGCGAGGCAGGCCGGCTCCGGGCGTTCCTCCTCGCCGACCTGACCCGGTACCGCGAGGCCCTGCCCGGCTCGCTCACCGGCTATCTGGAGCTCCTCCAGGACGCCCTCGGCGCGGGGTACGACCCCGCCGCCGACGACCTCGCGGCCCTGCGCGCCCTGCGGGACAACCCCCGGGCCGCCGCGCTCCTGGAACGCTGCCAGGTCCTCGCCGAGGCTTCCGTGCGCGCCCGCCTCGCCCGCCTCATCCAGGCGGCGCCCGCGCCGGTGTCGCCGGTGTCCGTCCTGCCCGCATCCGTCCTGCCCGCCCAGGCGGTGTCCGCGCACCCGGCGCCCCGCGCCCGGCTGCTCGCCCTGCCCGGCGGCCGCGCCGCCGACGAGCCCAAGCGGCCCGCCACCCCGAAGCCGCCCGCCGCGCCCGACCCGGCCAAGCGCCCGGCGCCCAAGCCCTCCGAGGTGTTCCCGCCGCGCCGACGCCCCGTACCCCCGCCCCCGCCCGAGGAACGCGCCGCCGGATAGCTACCCTGGTCGCCATGGACTACGTATCCGCGCTCCTGCCCCCCGTCGTGATGGCCGTGTTCTTCACCGCGCTCGTCGTCACGATCGTGAAGAGCCAGGGCGGCCCCAACAAGGCCAAGGAGGACGCCGCCGTGGACGCCGCCCTCGCCCGCGCCGAGGCCACCCGGCAGTCGGACCGCGCGGCCTCGTAGCCCGCGCGGCGCCGCCCGCGTCGAGGGGCGCTCGAAGAAGAACACCCGAAGGACGTACGACCGCTTTCAGGTCGTACGTCCTTTTTGTTGCGTTTCCTCCGTCAATAACCGGCCATTCCCGGTTCGCGGACTATGGTGGCGGTGTGCCCCGCCAATTGGGAGAGCTCGAAGACGCCGTCATGACACGCGTCTGGCAATGGAACCGGCCGGTGACCGTCCGGGAAGTCCTGGAGGATCTCCAGCAGGAACGGTCCATCGCCTACACCACCGTCATGACCGTAATGGACAATCTCCATCAGAAGGGCTGGGTACGCAGGGAAGTCGACGGGCGCGCCTATCGATATACGGCGGTCTCCACCCGCGCCGCCTACTCGGCCGCACTGATGAACGAAGCCTGGGCGCAGAGCGACAACCCCGCGTCCGCCCTTGTCGCGTTCTTCGGCATGATGTCCAGCGAGCAGCGCGAGGCCCTCAACGACGCGATCCGCGTCGTCGGGTACAACGCCCCCGAGCCCCCCGCCCCACCTGCGGAGGAAGCCCCAGCGCCCGGCCCCGCGCCCGCCCCCGCATCCGCGCCCGCGGAGGCTCCCGCCGCCGCGGGTGAGGCCGTCGGCGAGGCTGCCGACACCCCTGACGACACCGGGCGATAACGTCCCCCCATGCCGTCGTCCCCCGCCGCTTCAAAAGCCGTCACCGTTCGTCGCGCCCGCACCAGTGATGTCGCCGCCGTACGCCGCCTTGTCGATCCGTACGTCCACCGGGGCATCCTGCTCGACAAAGCGACCGTGACGCTTTACGAGGCCATCCAGGAGTTCTGGGTCGCCGAACGCGACGAGGACGCCGTCGTGGTCGGCTGCGGCGCACTCCATGTCATGTGGGAAGACCTCGCCGAAGTCCGTACTCTCGCCGTCGATCCCGAGTTCAAGGGCGCCGGCGTCGGACATCACGTGCTCGACAAGTTGCTGCACACAGCGCGTTGGCTCGGGGTGCGCCGGGTATTCTGCTTGACCTTCGAAGTCGACTTCTTCGCGAAGCACGGCTTCGTGGAGATCGGTGAGACTCCGGTCGACGGAGATGTGTACAGCGAGCTCCTGCGTTCCTATGACGAGGGTGTCGCCGAGTTCCTGGGTCTCGAACGAGTGAAGCCGAACACCTTGGGCAACAGCCGGATGCTTCTGCATCTGTGACGTAACGATCGCTCTGATCCTGAACGGGAACCTGCTCGGAACCTCTATGTCCGAATCGCGCACGTTTCCCGCGTTCCCGGCCTTCTGAACCTCTCCCAGGGGTTTGTGTTTTTCCGGGAAAAGCGGTTTCCTTTCCGCGTAACTGCATTTTCGATGAAAGGAAATCCGGTGGCACAGAAGGTTCAGGTCCTTCTTGTCGACGACCTCGACGGCGTCGAGGCGGACGAGACCGTGACGTTCGCGCTGGACGGCAAGAGCTACGAGATCGACCTCACCACCGCCAACGCGGAGAAGCTCCGCGGTCTGCTCGAGCCGTACACCAAGAGCGGTCGGCGCACGGGCGGCCGCAGCGCCGGTACGCGTGGCAAGGGCCGCGTCGCCCCCGGTGCCGGTCCGGACACCGCGAAGATCCGCGCGTGGGCCAAGGAGAACGGCTACCCCGTGAACGACCGCGGCCGCGTCCCGGCGGAGGTCAAGACCGCTTACGAGAACGCCAACCGCTGAGCCGTCGGCCGGGCGCTTGCGCCCAGCAGCCGCACCCGGTGGCACTCCGCCGCCGCGGCGGCCACCAGCCGTACGAGACAGGGGACGGCCCCATCGGCCCGCTCGGCGGGTCGCAGGGCCGGCAGTGAGGGTTCCACCGCGCGGCCCGGCTCGGGTGCCCGCAGCCACACCGCGGCGCCCGGCGCGCCGGAACCGCTCCATCCTGGGGGAACAGGAGCGGTCATCCGGCTGCCGGCGCCCATCGCGGTGAGATCCAGCGAGATCCCGCCCCATTCGAGCCAGTCGAGCAGCCCCGGCAGCTCCTCCGCGCTTCCCGCGGCCACCAGCAGCCGCATCCGCCGCCCCACCAGGGCCACCGGCCCCGTGGCGCCCGCGCCCGTCCTGCGCAGCACCGCGCGACCGGCCTCGGCGGGCAGCTCCAGGACGTCGAAGCGCAGCCCCGTCACCAGGCCCACCGGCGGGCCGGCCACCGTCGCCCAGCCGAGCCCCTCCTCGTACCAGCGCGCCGGATCGCCCTCGTACGCCGGATCGCTCTCGCATTGCGAACCGTCGAGCGGCACACCGTCGAGCGGCGAGCGGGGCGGCGGCACGCGCCGGACGCTGAAGGACATGTCCGGGGAACGCCCCCGAGGGTTGCTTGGTTACGCCCCAGGGGTACCCGGACCGGCCAGTCCGCTGACTCTCTGTCCCCGGCCGGATGCGCTCCGTGTCCGGATCGGGGGCGTACGGAGGCGTTCGGCGGCGCAAGGGTGTTCGCCCGTAGCGGAGGGAACCGGGGTGTGCCGCATGGAGTGTCAGTGCCTACGGGTAAGACATTCCTAGTGAGGAGGTACGACTCGCGGCGATTCGCGTCTCACGTTCGCCATCGGCGTACTGGCAGCGCGGGTAACTGCTTGGCCTGCGGGAACATCGTCTCGCACCATCGAGTTGGAGCATTTGTCGGCTGTTCGGCAGCGGGTCCCACCACGGACAAGGGGGTGATCCGGACGGATGTCGGCAGTTGGAATGAGCGGTCCCCGCTTGCGGGACTAAGCTGCGGAAGGACAGGGAGGGGATCGACCCCTAACTGACTGACCGCTCTGAGGAGCGATTAACGATGTTCGAGAGGTTCACCGACCGCGCGCGGCGGGTTGTCGTCCTGGCTCAGGAAGAAGCCCGGATGCTCAACCACAACTACATCGGCACCGAGCACATCCTCCTGGGCCTTATCCATGAGGGTGAGGGTGTCGCCGCTAAGGCCCTGGAGAGCCTCGGGATTTCGCTCGAGGCGGTCCGCCAGCAGGTTGAGGAGATCATCGGGCAGGGGCAGCAGGCCCCGTCCGGGCACATCCCCTTCACCCCGCGTGCCAAGAAGGTCCTGGAGCTGTCGCTCCGCGAGGCCCTCCAGCTCGGCCACAACTACATCGGCACGGAGCACATCCTGCTCGGCCTGATCCGCGAGGGCGAGGGCGTCGCCGCCCAGGTCCTCGTGAAGCTGGGCGCCGATCTCAACCGGGTGCGGCAGCAGGTCATCCAGCTGCTCTCCGGCTACCAGGGCAAGGAAGCCGCCACGGCCGGCGGTCCTGCCGAGGGCACCCCCTCGACGTCCCTGGTCCTCGACCAGTTCGGCCGCAACCTCACCCAGGCGGCCCGCGAATCCAAGCTCGACCCGGTCATCGGGCGCGAGAAGGAGATCGAGCGGGTCATGCAGGTGCTGTCCCGCCGCACGAAGAACAACCCGGTTCTCATCGGCGAGCCCGGCGTCGGCAAGACCGCCGTCGTCGAGGGCCTGGCGCAGGCCATCGTCAAGGGCGAGGTGCCCGAGACCCTCAAGGACAAGCACCTCTACACCCTGGACCTCGGCGCGCTGGTCGCCGGCTCCCGCTACCGCGGTGACTTCGAGGAGCGCCTGAAGAAGGTCCTCAAGGAGATCCGCACCCGCGGCGACATCATCCTGTTCATCGACGAGCTCCACACCCTGGTGGGTGCGGGTGCCGCCGAGGGCGCGATCGACGCCGCCAGCATCCTCAAGCCGATGCTGGCCCGCGGTGAGCTCCAGACCATCGGTGCGACCACGCTGGACGAGTACCGCAAGTACCTGGAGAAGGACGCGGCCCTCGAGCGCCGCTTCCAGCCCATCCAGGTCGCGGAGCCGTCGCTGCCGCACACGATCGAGATCCTCAAGGGTCTGCGTGACCGGTACGAGGCCCACCACCGGGTCTCCATCACCGACGAGGCGCTCGTCCAGGCCGCGACGCTGGCCGACCGGTACATCTCGGACCGTTTCCTGCCGGACAAGGCGATCGACCTGATCGACGAGGCCGGCTCCCGGATGCGCATCCGCCGGATGACCGCGCCGCCGGACCTCCGCGAGTTCGACGAGAAGATCGCCGGCGTCCGCCGGG
The DNA here is from genome assembly GCF_042718575.1 of Streptomyces sp. NPDC058579. Taxonomy (NCBI): domain Bacteria; kingdom Bacillati; phylum Actinomycetota; class Actinomycetes; order Kitasatosporales; family Streptomycetaceae; genus Streptomyces; species Streptomyces sp. NPDC058579. The sequence goes on along the minus strand of NZ_JBHXPI010000001.1, from coordinate 1,278 downwards.
ACAAGGAGTCCGCGATCGACTCCCAGGACTTCGAGAAGGCGGCGTCTCTCCGCGACAAGGAGAAGCAGCTGCTCGCGGCGAAGGCCAAGCGGGAGAAGGAGTGGAAGGCCGGCGACATGGACGTCGTCGCCGAGGTCGACGGCGAGCTGATCGCCGAGGTCCTCGCGACGGCCACCGGCATCCCGGTCTTCAAGCTGACCGAGGAGGAGTCGAGCCGCCTGCTGCGCATGGAGGACGAGCTCCACAAGCGCGTCATCGGCCAGAAGGACGCCGTCATCGGCCTCTCGCGGGCGATCCGTCGTACGCGAGCCGGTCTGAAGGACCCGAAGCGTCCCGGTGGCTCGTTCATCTTCGCCGGCCCCTCCGGTGTCGGTAAGACGGAGCTGTCCAAGGCGCTCGCCGAATTCCTCTTCGGCGACGAGGACGCGATGATCTCCCTCGACATGTCGGAGTTCAGCGAGAAGCACACGGTTTCCCGGCTCTTCGGTTCCCCGCCCGGATACGTGGGCTACGAAGAGGGCGGTCAGCTCACCGAGAAGGTGCGCCGCAAGCCGTTCTCCGTCGTCCTCTTCGACGAGGTCGAGAAGGCCCACCCCGATATCTTCAATTCCCTTCTCCAGATCCTGGAGGACGGTCGCCTGACCGACTCCCAGGGCCGGGTCGTGGACTTCAAGAACACGGTCATCATCATGACGACCAACCTCGGGACCCGGGACATCTCGAAGGGCTTCAACCTGGGCTTCGCCGCCCAGGGCGACACGAAGTCCAACTACGAGCGGATGAAGGCGAAGGTCAGCGACGAGCTGAAGCAGCACTTCCGCCCGGAGTTCCTGAACCGTGTGGACGACATCATCGTCTTCCCGCAGCTCACCGAGGCCGACATCCTGCAGATCGTCGACCTGATGATCGGCCGGGTGGACGAGCGCCTCAAGGACCGGGACATGGGCATCGAGCTCTCCCAGGCCGCGAAGGAGCTGCTCGCCAAGAAGGGTTACGACCCCGTCATGGGCGCCCGGCCGCTGCGCCGGACGATCCAGCGCGAGGTCGAGGACTCGCTCTCCGAGAAGATCCTCTTCGGCGAGCTGCGCCCCGGTCACATCGTGGTCGTGGACGTCGAGGGCGAGGGTGAGGAGAAGAAGTTCACCTTCCGCGGCGAGGAGAAGTCGGCCCTGCCGGACGTCCCGCCGATCGAGCAGGCGACGGGCGGAGCGGGCCCGAACCTCTCGAAGGACGCGTAAGCGCCCGAACGCGTGACAGGGGCGGCCCCGGACTCGGAAG